>JBAQER010000315.1:0-2248 GCA_049286845.1 Bradyrhizobium sp. | reverse complement strand
GGTCGTCGCGATGTCGCCATGACCTTTGCCTCATTCCACGAATCAAACCCGGTCAGGCTACAAGGCTTCCCTCGTCAGATGAATCCCCGAACAATAGAACAAGCTTCATGGAATCGATGGTCTAGTTGCCTTCGCGGGGACGACACGTTTTACGGCGTCGCAATCCCCATCTTCTTCAGCGCCTCCAGCATCCGTTGCGGCGGCTCCAACTTGACGACCAGCGGCTCGCCGGTCTCCAGGAGGCTCTTCAGGCTGGACAGGATCGCGGGCCAGCCGGCCCGTCCGCCGGACAGGATGTCGTCGCTGAGCTGCCGCTCGTGGGCCTCGGTCATGGTGAGACGGACGGCATCGCCGGCGCGTTCGATCTCGTAGGTGACGATCTCCATGCCGAGATGTTCGGCGAGACCGTCCCAGTTGACGTTGAACGTGGTCGTCAGCTTCCGCGGCGGATCGCACTCGATCACTTCGCCGCTGATGTGGACCGAGCCGTCCGGCGCGCGCAGGACGTACGCGCCGCCGACCTTCAGATCGATTTCAACGGCGAATCCGTGAAAGTACTTCCTGGTGAATTCCGCCGAGATCAATGCCTCCCAGACCTTTTCGGGGCTGGATGCGATATAGATCGTGTAGACGATGGCGGGTTTGAACTGGTCGATGTTCATGACTGGTGAACCTCGGGCTGACTCTCCATGCAGGAGAGGGGAATCGCCAGCGCCGTACCTGACTCCAGCATGCTCTTCAGGCTCGACAGGATCGCGGGCCAGCCCCTGGAGATGCCGTCGAGCACGACGCTGTCCGGAGCAAAACCTTGATGCGTCAGTGTCAGCTTCACGAGCTTGCCATGCGGCTCGAGCACGAAGGTGACGCGCGACGGGTTTTCCTGTTTCGCCCGCTCGTTGAGCAGGTGATGGAACGTATAGGACAGCCGCCGCGGCGGATCCGCCTCCAGGACCTCACCGTCGTCGGTGGCGATGCCGTTCATCACCAGCTTGAACGGCGATCCGACCTTCCAGTCGGAGACGACGCTGGTGCCCCACCAGTACTGTCTGGTGAATTCGCTTGATGTCAGCGCCTGCCAAAGCTTTTCGGGCGTGGTCTCGATGTAGGTGACGTAGACGAATTCCGGTTTACTCATCACGCTTCTCCAGTTGCCGTTTCAATTCGCTGAGCGCGGTGAGCTTGCCGCGCTCGAATTTCCTGATCCACCGCTCGCCGATCTGATGGATCGGCACCGGATTGAGATAGTGCAGCTTCTCGCGGCCGTGCCTGATGGAGGTGACGAGGTTGGCCTGTTCGAGAATCCCAAGGTGTTTGGTGACGGCCTGCCGCGTCATGGCGAGGCCGTCGCAGAGTTCGTTCAGCGTCTGCCCGTTCTTGGCGTGAAGCCTGTCCAGCAGCGACCGCCGCGAAGCGTCGGCCAGCGCTTTGAAGACCTCATCCATGGCAACGATAATAGGCAACCAAATGGTTGCATGTCAAGGACGAGCTGCGAGGATGGTCGTTGAGTTGCTTGGCTCACCGCGCAACTATCCGTCATGCCCGGGCTTGTCGCGGGCATCCATGCCTTTTTATCGATCCCGCGTTCGGCTAAGACGTGGATGGCCGGGACAAGCCCGGCCATGACGCAAGTGCTTGCACGGGTGCCCCATGTCTCTTCAGGTCTATCTCGCTTTCGTCGCCGCCTGCATCGCGCTGGCGCTGCTGCCGGGGCCGGTCGTTACGCTGGTGATCGCCAACGGGCTCCGCTACGGCACCCGCGCGGCCCTGACCAACATCGCCGGCGTCCAGGCCGGGCTGGCGATCGTGATCGGCATCGTGGCGGTAGGGTTGACCTCGCTGATGGCGACGATGGGCTACTGGTTCGACTGGGTGCGCTTTGCCGGAGCGGCCTATTTGGTCTGGCTCGGCATCAAGCTGATCTGGTCGCCGGCGGAAGGCGTCTCGGCCGATGCGCCGCCGCCCCCGCCGCGCGGCGGCTTCTTCCTGCAGGGCTTTCTGGTGCTGCTCAGTAACCCCAAGGTGCTGGTGTTCTTCGGCGCGTTCATTCCGCAGTTCGTGGACATGAACAAGGATCATTTCCCGCAGGTGGCGCTGCTCGGCGTCACCTTCATGATCGCGGGCGCGATCTCCGATTCGATCTATGCGCTGCTGGCCGGCCGTGCCCGATTGTTCTTCTCGGCGCGGCGGACGCGGCTGGTGTCGCGTATTTCCGGCGGCTTCATGATCGGCGGAGGCATCTGGCTGGCGT
>JBAQER010000314.1:0-1993 GCA_049286845.1 Bradyrhizobium sp. | reverse complement strand
GTCACGGTCTTGCCGACCACGGCGTTCTGGCCGTCCTTTTCCTTCGGCGCCTGATCGATCGCGAGCACGCGGACATTGCTCAGGATGATCTCGGAATTGACGACGTCGGGGCCGCTGCGGTCGGGATTCTTCTCGCGCTTGGAAAGAATCACGTCGACCCGGTCGTTCGGCAGGATGAAGCCGCCGGCGCCGGTCTCCGGCGAAATTTCGGTGGAGATGGCGCGCATGCCGGTGGGCAGGATCGCCGCCATGAAGCCGGATCCGTCGGCCTTGACCAGCTTCTGCTCGCGGATCGGCTCGCCGGCAATGAAAGGCGCGCGCGCGATCGAGCCCGCGACCTGGGTGGTGGCGTCAGGGCGTTCGCCGCGGCGAATGAAGGTGCCGCTGGTCGCGGTCGCGGGCCAGGTCTGCCATTGCAGGTCGTCGGGCTTGAGCGACTGGCCGAGGCCGATGTCGGCCTTCGCCACCAGGATGTCCACGGTCTGCAGTTGCGCGACCGGTTGGGCCGGGACGGATTTGTCGTCGGAGCCTCTCGCGAGATAGGCGGCAACGCCGCCAGCACCAAGAGCGATGGTCAGGACCACAATGCGGGCGGTATTCATTACGCTTTACGATCTACTTTTACGCCAGGCCCCTGAACCTCAGGGTGATGACAGCTTCTGCTCCAGGCATGACTAAGCAGTAAAAGTATAAGTGAACTTGAGGACCGAATGAGTTTGCGGAAACGAGCGATGGATTTGTCGTCATGGTGAACGGGACGTTGATGGTGAAGAGAGCGTTACCCGTCCGGCACGCGGGGTCAGCAAAACTACGGACATAGCGGCGTTGGGCGGTCATGCGAGCGCGACAACTTCGGCGTCAACCGGCAGGCGCTCCCGGATTTCCGAGTAGCCAGGAGGGCGTGGACGCAACAATCGCACGCAGCGCAGATCGACGACTTCGAATTGCGCGGTCGGCACCCGCGCCGGCCAGCGGGCCTTGTCGCGCGATTTCACCAACCGGCTACGCGCGTGCCGGATCGGGGTGCCGCGCAGGCTCAGGAGGACGGGAAAAAGGCGGCGGCCGGGAATCCAGGGGTTGCCGCGCCGGTTCTGGCTCGCGTGCTGCCATGCCAGCACTTCGCTCCGTCAGTCAGCAGAAAAAAGAGTGGGCGGAAAAGGCAGTCCGACAGGAAACCGGCGGCAAAGCCCATTCGAGCTGCCGCCGGTAACCGGATTGCGCTGCCGCCCCCTGAGAAGGGGATTCGTTTACTTCAACGAGTCGTTGATCGAGGTGAACTTGGTATTCAGGTTGGTGCCGAGGCCGTTGACCACCGCGATGATCGCGAGCGAAATGCCGGCGGCGATCAGTCCATATTCGATGGCCGTGGCGCCGGATTCATCATTCCAGAACTTCAAAACGGAACGCTTCATGTGATGCTTTCTCTCTCTCGCTATGGGGCCCTGCTCCACCAGTTCCCTCGCACGCAACCCTAGTGCAGAAATTTCTAAGCTTGGATGAAACGAACTGGCGCAAATTTCTTCGACATTGTGCGCAGTTTCAGAAGCAAATTGATGCGATTTCGTTGCCGACGACCTCGATCGTTTCCGGCATATCGCCGTAAAGAGCCGCCCCATGACCCCCATAACGCCGGAAAGCGCCTTGGAGCGTGGATTTGGCGAGAGCGTATTGACATCGCGGCTCGAAAATTGTCGTAATCTTTTCGCTTTACCTGATCTTTTGTATTTGCAGGTGGTTCATGCTTCGCCACGCTTTGATTACAGTTCTTGCCATGGGCCCGGCGGCGCTGCCCACAGCTTCCCTGGCCTACGACATCAAGCCGAAGACACCGGAATCGGCATTCGCGGCAAAACTGCGCCCGGATATTCTAGACCATCGATTCCATGAAGCTTGTTCTATTGTTCGGGGATTCATCTGACGAGGGAAGCCTTGTAGCCTGACCGGGTTTGATTCGTGGAATGAGGCAAAGGTCATGGCGACATCGCGACGACCG
>JBAQER010000313.1:0-3458 GCA_049286845.1 Bradyrhizobium sp. | reverse complement strand
CGGCCGCACCCTGCCTGTCATGAACCCGGCCACCGGCAAGCAGATCGGCACGCTCGCGCACGCCGAGAAGCCGGACCTCGACCGCGCGCTGGAAGCCGCGCGCAAAGGCTTCGACGTATGGCGCAGGATTTCCGCCTTCGAGCGCTCCAAGATGATGCGCAAGGCCGCCAACCTGATGCGCGACCGCGTCGACATGATCGCCACGCTGATGACCATGGAAGAGGGCAAGCCGCTGGCGGAAGCCAAGGCCGAGATCCTGCATGGCTGCGACACCATCGACTGGTTCGCCGAGGAAGCGCGCCGCACGTACGGGCGCGTGATCCCGGCGCGCGCCGAAGGCGTGTACCAGTTGGTGATCAAGGAACCGGTGGGCCCGGTGGCGGCGTTCACGCCGTGGAATTTCCCGATCAACCAGATCGTGCGCAAGCTCTCGGCCGCGCTGGCCGCCGGCTGCTCGATCATCATCAAGGCGCCCGAGGAGACACCGGCCTCGCCCGCCGAGCTGATCCGCGCCTACGCCGACGCGGGCGTGCCGGCCGGCGTGGTCAACCTCGTCTACGGCGTGCCGGCCGAAATTTCCAGCTACCTGATCCCGCACCCGGTGATCCGCAAGATCTCCTTCACCGGCTCCACCGTGGTCGGCAAGCAGCTGGCAGCGATGGCCGGCGCGCACATGAAGCGCATGACCATGGAACTCGGCGGACATGCGCCGGTGATCATCTTCGACGACGCCGACGTGGAAGTCGCTGCCAAGACCATGGCCGCGAGCAAATTCCGCAACGCCGGGCAGGTGTGCGTGTCGCCGACCCGCTTTCTCGTCCAGGAAGGCGTCTACGACAAGTTCGTCGACAAGTTCGTCGACGCGGCCAAGGCGCTCAAGGTCGGCAACGGCCTGGAGGCGAGCTCCAACATGGGTTCGCTCGCCAATCCGCGCCGCTCCAGCGCGATGGAGACCAACGTCGAGGATGCAACCAAGCACGGCGGCAAACTGCGTACCGGCGGCCACCGCATCGGCAAGGAGGGCAACTTCTTCGAGCCGACCGTGATCACCGAGGTGCCTAACGACGCGCATGCGATGAACAACGAACCCTTTGGCCCGATGGCGATGATCAACCCGTTCAAGACCTTCGATGACGCGGTGAAGGAAGCCAACCGGCTACCCTTCGGCCTTGCCGCCTACGCGTGGACGCGCTCGGCGAAGACCGCCAACGCCATCGCCTCATCGGTCGAGACCGGCATGATCACCATCAACCACCTGGGCCTGGCCTTGCCCGAGGTGCCATTCGGCGGCGTGAAGGATTCCGGCTACGGCTCCGAGGGCGGCACCGAGGCGATCGAGGCCTACCTGAATCCGAAGTTCGTCTCCCAGGCCGGGTTGTAGGCGGGGCCGGGCCGTGGACCGCTACCGGGGTTTCGACGTCGAGTTGCTGTGCGGTGCAGGGGGCGCCGAAATAGCGGGCGTCGACGCCTCGCGGCCCCTCGGCGCCGAAGTCGTGGCCGAGTTGCGCCGGGCGCTGGCAGCGCACTGCGTGATCTTCCTGCGCGACCAGGACCTGACGCCGGAGCAGCAGAAGGCCTTCGCGCGCCACTTCGGCCCGCTCGCGCAGACGCCGTTCATCCAGCCGTTGGAGGGACACCCGGAAATGATGCGCATCGTGCGCGAGCCCGACGAGACGAAGAAGCAGAACTTCGGCGGCCGCTGGCATTCCGACATGACGTTTTCGCCCGAGCCGGTGCTGGGCACCTGCCTGTACGCGCGCGAGTCGCCGGCGGTGGGCGGCGACACCCTCTGGACCAACCAGATGCTCGCCTTCGAGGCGCTGTCGCCAGCGCTGCAGAAGACGCTGGAAGGCCTGAGGGTCATGCACAGCGCGAAGCGCTCCTACGGGCCGCAGGGCGCTTATGCCGACGACGACCTGAAGAGCATGCGCATCCAGGCGAGCGAGGAGGCACTGAAGGAGCAGGCGCATCCCTGCATCCGCACGCATCCGGAGAGTGGCCGCAGGATCCTGTTCGTCAACTGGGTGTATGCGATCCGTTTCGAGGGCATGACCGAGGAGGAGTCGGCGCCGCTGCTGGAGTTCCTCAACCGCCACAGCCAGCGGCCAGAGTTCCAGATCCGCTTCCGCTGGAGGAAGGGCTCGCTCGCGCTCTGGGACAACCGCTCCACGCAGCACATCGCGGTCAACGACTATCCGGGCTATCGCCGGGTGATGGACCGCGTCACCATTGCAGGGGACAAGCCTTTTTACAAGGGGAACTGACTTGAGAGTTCTTGCCATTCTTCTGGGAATCTTTTTTTCAACGATTTCAATTGCACAACAGTGGCCGAACAAGCCGATTCGCATCATCGTGCCCTATCCGCCGGGCGGGCAGACCGACATCATCACGCGCTGGCTGTCCGAGAAGCTGTCGCCGGTGCTGGGGCAGCCCGTGCTGGCGGAGAACCGCGCCGGCGCGCAAGGCATCGTCGGCCTGGAAGCGGCGAAGAACGCGCCAGCCGACGGCTATACGTTCGTTTACGCGAACGTCTCCAACATCAGCCTGAACCCGCACATGCACGAGAAACTGCCCTATGACGGGCAGAAGGATTTTGCCCCGGTTACGCAACTCGGGCTCTCGGTGCTGGCGATGGTGGTTCCTTCGTCGCTCGGGCCGAAGACGCTCAAGGAATTCGTCGCCTATGCCAGGGCCAATCCGGGCAAGGTCAGTTTCGCTTCTTTCGGCAATGGCTCCACATCGCACGTCTACGGCGAGATGCTGAAAGGGGCGGCCGGCTTCGACATGGTGCATGTGCCCTACAAAGGCGCCGGTCCGGCGGTGCAGGACATCCTGGCCGGCCACGCCAGCACCGGCATCCATGACCTTGCCAGTGTCGGGCCGCATGTCGCTTCGGGAAAACTGGTCGCGCTTGCCGTGACCGGGCCGCGCCGCTGGCCGGCGCTGCCCAACCTGCCGACCTTCCTCGAGCAGGGCTACGCGCTCGACATCGCAGGCTGGAACGGCATCATGGCGCCGGCGGGCACGCCCCAGCCGGTCCTCGATCGCATGAGCGCCGAGATCAACCGGATCATCCAGGCGCCGGAAGGCCGCGAGCAGATCCTGAAGTACGGTTTGCTCGTCACCGGCACTTCGCCTGCGGAGTTCGGCGACATCATCCGTCGCGATACCCCGAAATGGGGCGAGGTGATCAAAAAGGCGGGCATCAAGGCGCAGTGAAGCGCGGGCGCCTCTTCTCTGCGGAAAACTGCCTTTTGCAATCCGGGAGGAATGCGCTAATCTGGCCACTACAGGCCAGTACCATGCCTTGACGGAGGACACCGTGAAAAGACTGCTTGCCGTTTTGCTGCTCGCCATGCCGCTCGTCGCGCTCGCCGCGCCGATGACCAACGAGGACGTCATCAAGCTGGTCAAGAGCGGCCTGAGCGAGGCGACGGTGCTGCAGGCGATCCAGGGCG
>JBAQER010000312.1:0-9932 GCA_049286845.1 Bradyrhizobium sp. | reverse complement strand
GGTCGTCGCGATGTCGCCATGACCTTTGCCTCATTCCACGAATCAAACCCGGTCAGGCTACAAGGCTTCCCTCGTCAGATGAATCCCCGAACAATAGAACAAGCTTCATGGAATCGATGGTCTAGTTTTGCGCAGGACGAGTGAAGCGGCTCGCGTGGAGAAGGCAGGACGCGCAGCCCAGTATGTCCGTATGTCCACGGACTATCAGCAATACTCGGTTGAAAATCAGGCTGTCGTCATCGCAGCATACGCGCAGGCGCATAATCTTTCGATTGTCCAAACCTATGCTGATAAAGGTGAGAGCGGGCTTAAGCTGCGGAACAGAGATGGATTAATCCAACTGTTGAATGATGTTAGGTCTGGCTACGCCGACTTCGGCCACATCCTTGTGTTTGATGTGAGTCGGTGGGGTCGGTTCCAGGATATAGATGAGAGTGCACACTACGAGTTCATCTGCAAACAAGCCGGGATTAAAGTTGCTTACTGCGCCGAACAGTTTGACAACGATGGAAGCCTGATTTCGAACATAGTGAAAAACCTGAAGAGGGTGATGGCGGCGGAATACAGCCGAGAACTCTCGGCGAAAGTTCACGCCGGACAATGCAGATTTGCCAGCCTTGGGTTCAAGCTGGGTGGCAGTGTCGGTTACGGCCTCCGACGGGAGTTGGTGGACGCGAACCTACAGCCAAAAGGGATACTGAAAAACGGTGATCGCAAGTACCTCCTTACTGATCACGTCCGGGTGCGGCCCGGATCACCCGACGAGGTGGCGGTCGTCAGGTGGGTATTTCAAGAGTTCAATCAGCAAAATTCCGAAACTGCAATCGCGCGTGAACTCAATCGAAGAGCCATACTCACCCACACCGGCGGCCCATGGAATCGGGTGTTGATAGGCCGGCTTCTTAGGAATGAAAACTACGTCGGAAACTTGGTTTTCAACAAGCGATCAAACAAGTTAAGAGAGTCGCAAGTATACAACCCGCCCAATCTTTGGATTAGGAGCGAAGGCTGTATCGAGCCGATTGTCGAGCGTGCCGTTTTCCTGCAGGCGAAGAAGATTATCGAAGAGCGGCGTGTAAACCTTCCAGAGGAAGAGATGCTGGCGCGTCTACGTCGAGTACTGATGAAAGTGGGCCGTCTGAGTCCCGCGATCATTGATAGGTCCGTCGGCCTTCCCTGCACGGCGACGTACATGCAACATTTTGGTAGTCTGCGAAACGTCTACAGCCTGATCGGTTATACTTCCAGACGAGACTGCGAATATATCGACTCCCGGGAGGCTTGGGCCAATCAGCTTGCCAAGCTGGCGTCGCAGGTTGCTGCCGGAATCAGAAAAGCGAGCGGACCGGTCGCCTTCAGTGGCTCAACCGATTGTTTGCGGGTGAATGAGGCAGCGAGCATCTCATTCAGGATTGCGAGGTGGTGCCCGGGTAAGCAGGAAAACCATTCACCGCATTGGTCTATCCAACGCCAAGTCCATCTGGCTCCTGGATGGATCGTCGCTATCAGACTCGGGGAGCACAACCAGGCTGTGCTCGATTACTTGCTGTTGCCGACAACCGGCTTTGTTGGACCATTGATAAGATTCTCTGAGAAAGCTCGCCTTCGTCACGGAGTACGCCGTTTCGGCACCCCTGATGCGCTGATTAGATCAATCAGCCAACGAGTAGCCACGAAAAGCCGCGCTTCTCCAGCCAAGTCAGCGCGGTCGAAGATGTCGCGAAAGTCCATCGGAGGACGGCTCGGTTCCGGTTCGCCGCGCCATTAGAGGCGCTGAGGACCGCCCAAACCGCTGGACCACACGAACCCCCGTCATCCGTTTTTGAGCGTCCTAGAGCCCGCCTGAAGGCTTGGGCGAATGGCAAAAGGGGGGGGCGGTTCATTTGGGGCAACGAGCGGGCCTAGATCCGCTCGAGGGCGCAGATTGCGGCCTCAGGCCGGATTGTACCAGTAGCGATGCACTGGTCCACCGCAAGCGCTAGCGGCCGTCCCTGGCGGCCCTTGATCGCCATCCAGGCAGAGACCTGCGGTAGGGTTAGGGGCACCTACCTTGACCTACTCTGGCCTACGCGGAGAAGGTTCGAACCCAGTTCCTCTCCCTCCGCCATGCCTTCGCTGTGAGGTGCGGATGGCAGGCCGTCTCGTCAGCAAGGGCGCGGTCGCCAGAATTTCCCGCCGTTATTGCAATACAGGCTCGGCATGCGATGTGCCGGCGTAAACAGGGCGGCCGTCAATGGCCTGCCGAAACAGGCTCCGGTGTCGATGTTGAGCCGGTTTGACCGCAGGTCGGGCAGGCCCGATTTAGTCGGGGTATGTCCGTGAACAACCAGCGCACCGTAGTCATCGTCGCACGATAGAAACGGTTCGCGTATCCAGAGCAGGTCCTTCTCGGACTGGTCTGCGATGGAAACGCCGGGCCGAACGCCGGCGTGCACGTAGAGTCGCTTCCGATCGGAAAACTTCAGCGGGAGCGCTTTCATCCAGGCCAGATGATCGGCGGGGATCTCGCCGGGATCGTTGGCGCCGTAGCTGTCGAGTGTCTGTTCGCCGCCATTGGCCCACCAGTTCATGAGATCACGGTCCGAACGGTCCTTGTTTGCGGCGTCGATCAGCATCGCCTCGTGATTGCCGCGCAGACAGATGAAGCGATCCGGTTCGCGATGCTGGCTCTCCATCAGGAAATCGATCACCTTCCTTGTGTCCGGTCCTCGATCGACATAATCGCCGACAAAAACAAAGCGTGCGTTCTTCCCCTCGCTCAACAGGTCGCAGGCCGCAACGAGGGATTCCAGTTCGTCAAAGCAGCCGTGGATGTCGCCGATAGCAAATGTGATCGAATAGGCCATTGAGCGAGTCCGTAGCGCGTTCCGGGCAAGTGACACGGCCGGTCAGCCGAATGCGAGATAAATATTTTTCCGAAATGTTCCATAACGTGTAAATTTCTAAGGCTGTCATTTGAATCTTATCAAATGACACTGCATTCCCGATATCAGCCGACCCGGCGCGTTGGCATTTTCTGGTTCTGTGGCGAAGGCCGGAAACGCTCGACCTTCGTCGGGGTTTCCCGTGCCTGGGCCGGCACGGCCGTCATCGCAGGCGCCAGAAGGCTGGCTATCAACCACGAAGACGGCTGGGCTTACGCCCGGAGGCTGAGCCCGGCGCTGGCGCCGTTCGAGTTCGATCATTTTCCGCGCGGGCGGCTCGAGTGGCAGGAGCACACGGATCAATGGCGGCTTTACGTCGATCAGAAGCTGTCGCGTGGGCTATTCGTCACAACGGTGTTGATGAATTGGCGCCCGCCGAGAGCGCAACTTGTCGTGTCGGTCGACAGGCAATATCGTAGCAGCGCCAACATAGGGCTTCCGGCGTTACCTTAAGGAATTTGAGTGCGGATAAGAATTCATCGCGGAACGCGGGAAATTGGCGGCACATGCATCGAGTTGGAAAGCGCGGGCTCCCGAGTTCTGCTCGACCTCGGGCTGCCCCTGAATGCGTCGGATCTGGCCTCTACCCCTCTTCCTGAGATCGACGGTCTGGGCAGGGAGGATGCGAGCCTTCTTGCAATCGTGCTGTCCCACGGTCACCGCGACCATTGGGGACTGGTGCCCAAAGTTGGCGATCGGATTCCCCTGGTTATGGGAAAGGCGACCGAGAGCATTATCCGGGCGGCGGCCGACTTTGTGCCGGACGCAATCGCGCTGCACGCCGCGCAATACCTCGAGCATGGCAAACGGCTCGATATTGGTCCTTTCGCCATCACCCCGCGCCTGGTCGACCACTCGGGTTTCGACGCCTACGCCATGGAAGTCGAGGCGGGCGGCAAGCGGATCTTCTATTCCGGGGACCTGAGGGCGCATGGCCGCAAGGGGGGCCTGTTCGAGGCGCTCATCAATCATCCGCCGCGCAACATCGACACCATGCTGATGGAAGGCTCCAGCCTGGGACGTCTGGCCGAAGACCAGTCGTTTCCCTCGGAAGCCGTCCTGGAAGAGATCTTCGTTGATCGCTTCAAGGACACAGCCGGCATGGCCCTGGTGGCATGCTCTGCGCAGAACATCGACAGGGTGGTCACGATCTATCGTGCCGCCAAGCGGACCGGGCGTACGCTGATCGTCGATGCCTATGCGGCAGAGATTCTGAAGGCGACCGACAAGGACAGCATCCCAAAGCCCGTCGCGGGGTGGTCAAATCTGGCGGTTTTCATTCCCCAGGGTCAGCGGGTCCAGCTGGTGAAGAAGAACATCGCGTCGATCGTGGATAGCTATCGGGGATTCCGCCTGTGGCCCGAGCAGCTGGCAGAACATGCGCCGGGCTCGGTCATGCTGTTTCGCGGCTGGATGATGCGCGACCTCGATCGCGCCAAGGCTCTCGCCGGCGCCAGCGTGTTCTGGTCGCAATGGGATGGCTACCTCGGCGCGGGCACCCCGGGGGCGGCACTCCAGGCCGATTGCGAGAGCCGCGGGATTCCGTTCGAGGTCATTCATACTTCGGGGCATGCCAGTCCGGGGGACCTGAAGCGCCTCGCCGCGGCCGTCGCGCCGAAGCGGCTGATCCCGATCCACACGTTCGAGCGGGAGAAATTTCCAAATCTGTTCGAGAACGTATCGCTCGTTGATGATGGCGAATGGGTGAGCGTTTGAGGCCCTGTAATTCTCATCTTCATAAACCACTCCATTGCAGAAAGGTGTGACACCCCCGATGTTTGAGATGTCATTGAAGGATGGATTGCTGGACCGCCTGGCTCAACAGCGGTGGTGGCGAGATCTTCTGGCCTATCGCGATCCGGATAACGGCCAGCATTTCTTTGTGGCCGTGCGAAAGGATTATCTTAGCGTGTATTTCCTCGGGAAAGCCATTTTCAAGAAGATCTATGAAAACAAGAAGGGGGCAATCGTTGCTACCGTCGATCGCCGCTACTTCGACGGTTCCGGCTCCGCTCGAGGCGATCTGATATTCGATGGCGAGATGCTCGGAGGATCGAGCGGAACGGGCCGACGTTACTCGAGCTCGGCCGATCTGGCGGAGTGGGCGAAGATCATAAAATCCTATCCGCCAGGAAAGGCACCTGACCCGGGCGAGAAGGAATGTCTGGCCGCAAGGGCGCTCGATCCATTTGTAGTAAATCTGGAAATGGCTCTGCCGGGCTTTAAGAAGAGTCCGCCGGAAGCAGATCCTTCTTCGCCTCGGAAGAAAAAGTCTTCGACCGCGCCGCGGATTGATATGGTTCACTTGGAGCGCGATGGACACTCTGCCCGGATTGTCTTCACCGAAGCGAAGCTCTTCTCAAACACCAGTTCCTTGAGAGCTGATCCCAGAACTGGAAATCCCGCCAAGATATTCAAGCAGATCGACGATTACGCAAATTACATCAGGCTTAATGAACCCGCCATTCGCGAGGCTTATCATCAAGCTTGCAAGTACTTGATTGCAATACGCTCCCTCCAGGGGGTTCCGGTCGACCGACTTCTCCTTGACGCTGCAGAAAATGTCGGGCGCATCACGGTAGAGCATGAGCCGCGCTTGCTCATATTTCGCACCAACAAGGACAAGGCTATGCGCGATGCGGATTGGGAGCCGCATCGCCAGTCTCTGATAAGATGCCTCAAGTGCGAGATAGTGCCTTCGCCGGGCTGAGGCATCGATCCTGGCTGGATAGATGCGGCCGCACCGTTGCCGCCGCGGCGAACGGAACCTATGCTGACGCAAAATTCCAGCGCCCCGGGGAACACCATGATCACACCGCTCGATCCCGTCATTGCCGAGATCATTCCGAAATTGCCGCTGCGCGATCCCGATGCGATGACGCCGCAAAGTGCGCGCGATGCGCTCCGTGCGCTGGCTGCCGCGCGCGCCGCCGTTCCGCCGCCGCCGGTCGCGAGCGCAATCGATACGGATGTGAAGGGCGCGGCCGGGCCGCTCGCCGCCCGCGTCTACCGTGTGTCGGATCAGAAATCGCCGACCGTGGTGTTCTTCCACGGCGGCGGCTGGGTCGCCGGCGACCTCGAGACGCATGATCGGCAGGCCCGGCTGCTCGCGATCGAGACCGGCGCCGTCGTGGTCTCCGTCGACTACCGGCGCCCACCGGAAACGCGCTTTCCCGGCGCGTTCGAGGACGCCTTCGCCGCCGTGCGCGACGTTGTCGGGCGCATCGCCGAATTCGGCGGAGATCCTGCGCGCGTTGGCGTGGCCGGCGACAGCGCCGGGGGCAATCTGGCGGCGACGGTTGCGATTGCCTGCCGCGACGCTGGCGTCGATCTTGCCGCGCAATTGCTGGTCTATCCCGTCACTGACGTCGCCGGTAATTTCGCGGACGCAGAAGAGAACGCACGCTTTCCCTCGCGCGCTGAAAACGCCGAAGGCTATTTCCTGTCGCGCGCAGTGATGGAGTGGTTCTCCGGTCATTATCTCGAAGACGCGGGGCACGGCGCGGACTGGCGGGTTTCGCCGTTGCGCGCGACAAGTCATGCCGGGCTGGCGCCGGCGGTGGTGTGCACGGCGTGGTTCGATCCCCTGCGCGACGAGGGCAAGGCCTATGCCGATGCGCTGGCCGCCGCCGATGTGCCGACGAAGTACCACCATGGCGCCGGCCTGATCCACGGCTATTTCGGCCTCGGCGACGCGTCGGAAATCGCGCGGCGCGAGGCGCAACGCGCCCGTGCCGATTTCAGGGCGATGCTTGAGCGGGGTGCGTAGAAAGAAAAGCGCGTGGGCGCAGGATCAGCGCCACATGCCACGCATGCGAGCGCCGACGTCGATGCGCGGGCCGCTGCTGGCTGTGCGGGCCGAGGTCCCGGCCGTGGCCAGCGGCCAGGTCGCCTTTTCGAACAGATGGAGCAGCCGGTCCGGAATGAATCGCGTCCGCGAGGCATAGACATGGCGATCGCCCTGCGCGCTCTGGCCGTGCGTGAAGAACCGTTGCGGCACCATCAGGTGCAGGTCGTCCTTGGCCCGGGTCATCGCGACATAGAGCAGGCGGCGCTCCTCTTCGAGCTCGGCGGAGGTTCCGGTGCCGAGATCGGACGGCATGCAGCCGTCGACCACGTTGAGCACGAATACCGATTTCCATTCCTGTCCCTTGGCGGAATGGATGGTCGAGAGGATCAGATAGTCCTCGTCCAGCAGCGGCACGCCGGCCTGGTCGCTGGTCGCATCGGGAGGATCGAGCGTGAGCTCGGTGAGGAAGCGCTCGCGTGACGGATAGCCGCTGGCGATCTGTTCGAGCTGGATCAGGTCGGCCCGCCGGGTCTCGGCATCGTCGTGGATCCGGTCGAGATGCGGCTCGTACCACAGGCGAGCGCGCTCGATGTCGGCCGGCCAGCCGGAACGGCCGATATCCGCGATTGCGTCGATGAAATCGGTCCAGTCGTTGCCGCCGCGACGAGGGGCGGGCGCCGACGCAAGCGCGGCCAGCGGATCGGCACTGCCGGCCATGTGGTCGAGAACCTTCTGCGCCGAGGCCGGGCCGACCCCCGGGATCAGGTGCATCAAGCGGAAACCGACGACGCGGTCGCGCGGATTCTCGACGAAACGCAGCAATGCCAGCATGTCCTTGATGTGAGCGGCATCGAGGAACTTCAGCCCGCCGAACTTGACGAACGGAATATTGCGCCTGACCAGTTCGAGTTCCAGCGGCGCGCTATGGCTGGAGGTTCGAAACAGCACGGCCTGCTGCTTCAGCAGCGTGCCGGATTCGCGGTTCTCCAGCACGCGTTCGACGATGCAGCGGGCCTGGTCGGCTTCGTCCCTGATATTGACCAACTGAGGCTTGATGCCGGAGGTCCGGTCGGTCCACAGGTTCTTGGTGAAGCGTTCGCGGGCGAGATCGATGACGCCATTGGCGGCGGCGAGGATGGTCTGCGTCGAGCGGTAATTGCGGTCCAGCGTGATGAGGGCGGCCGGAGGGCTGAACTGGCCGGGGAAGTCGAGAATGTTGCGCACGGTCGCGGCGCGGAACGAATAGATCGACTGGGCATCGTCGCCGACCACCGTCAGCCCGTGGCCATCGGGCTTCAGCGCCAGCAGGATCGAGGATTGCAGCCGGTTGGTGTCCTGGTACTCGTCGACCAGAACGTGGTCGAACCGGCCGCCGATCTCCCGGGCAAGGCCGGGATCGCTCATCGTCTGCGCCCAGTACAGCAGCAGGTCGTCGTAATCGAGCACGTTCTGCTTCTGCTTGGCCTCGACATAGGCCGCGAACAATTCCTTCAGTTCGCCCGCCCAGCCGGCGCACCAGGGGAACGATGCACCCAACACCTGCTCGATCGGCGTCTCGGCATTGACGCATCGCGAGTAGATCGCAAGGCACGTCCCCTTGGTCGGGAACCGGCTCGCGGTCCTGGAGAAGCCGAGCTCATGCCGGATCAGGTTCATCAGATCGGCGGAGTCATCGCGATCGTGGATCGTGAAGGCGGGATCGAGGCCGATCTGGTCCGAATAGTCGCGGAGCAGACGCGCGCCGATGCCGTGGAAGGTGCCGGCCCAGTGCAGGGCGTCGGTCATGATGCCGGCATTGTCGCCGAGCACCTTGCGGGCGATCCGTTCGACGCGCTTGGTCATTTCGGCGGCGGCCCGTCGCGAAAACGTCATCAAGAGAATCCGCCGTGGGTCGGCGCCGCTGACGATCAGATGGGCGACCCGATGCGCCAAAGTGTTGGTCTTGCCCGATCCGGCGCCGGCAATCACCAGTAGCGGCGTACCGGGACGGCCGCCATTCTTCGCCGCGACGCCGTGCTCTACGGCCCGCCGCTGCTCAGGATTGAGGCTTTCGAGATAGTTCGCCGCTGGCACGTCCGAATCGTTCCCCGAGGTCGGGCTCGACCGTCACTGATTCCCGCTTTGTTCGCAATGGCGTAGCAAAGCTTACCGCGCGGGCGCGTTTCCCCACGCGCGGGAATTCACAGCGCCATCGGCCCCGCGATCACTCCTTCGCCATCGGCCTCGCCAAACGACGTCTCCGCGTCTAGAGACTCCTGATCTGATGCGGACGCCCTATTTTTGCCGCCGCCGATCTAGAGAACCATCGGCACGTCCGGCCTACCGATCGAGCTCTCGGGAGTATATTCCCGTCCGCATTGCAGAGAGCCCAGACGGATGGGTGACGCGTTCTGTCTCCACGCACGGGGCATCAAGTCGTGTGCCCAGGAAAGCAAGCTTCATGACGGATCCCTCCATGACGCCTGAGACACCCGGTATTGCCGAAACCGCACATTTCCTCCGGCGTTTTGCCGACCTGATGTCCGTTGGGCAAAACGCGAATTTTCTGCACCACGCCGCGGTTCTGCTCGAAGACCTGACGGCCCGCCTGACCGCGGCATTGGATGAAGAACAGCTCTGGCGCTACAAGTATGAGACCATCGCCCAACACGCCGACGAGCTGGAAACCGAGTGCGGGGCGCTCAAGAATGACATCGACGGGCACCTGGACATCCTTTCGTCGACCGTCACCGAGCGCGATACGCTGAAGGCGACGCTGCAGGGGCGAGAGACGGAGCTCTCCGGGCTCCGCGGCGAGATCGCGGCGAAATCGCAAGCGCATCAAGATGCTCTGGGCGAGATTCGTGGTGCTTTCGACCGGGAGCGCCAGGCGCTGAACGCCGCGGCAGAGGCGCGCGGCAAGGAACTCGACCAGCTTCGCCAGCAACTCGCCGAACAGGCGAGAGCGCGTGAGATGGAACTCGCCGAGCTTCGTCGTGACTTTGCCCACGAACGTGACGACCTCGCGGCGCGGCTGAAGGTGAGCGGCGATGAACTTGCGGCGCTTCGCATCGTCTCCGAGCGGGAACACGAAGCGCTGAGGGCCAAGGTCGCATCGCTCGAAGCCAAGCGCGCCGAACTCCGCTCGGCATTCGATCGGATCAGCCAGCTCAAGAACCAGACCGTCGAACCCCAGGACGGCGCCGGCCGTGCCGTTCCCGCAGCGCCAGGGCCGGAAG
>JBAQER010000311.1:0-7904 GCA_049286845.1 Bradyrhizobium sp. | reverse complement strand
TGGCTCACCTGCACCGCTCTGCCCAGCTTCCGATCCTGCCGCGCCGGCGGATCGGCGAAACGAACTGGCAATGGTTGAAGCGCCGGATTGCGCCAGTCCGGCAAGTCCGCCCGCGCGGTAGGCTGTGGACGCGCCCGCAGCCACCGAGGCACTGCCACGTGCCGCACTCGCGAGCGCGCCGCCCGCGGCCCCTGCTCCCATGGCGGCGCCGGCCGCTCCAGCGGCGACGATGCCGCCCGCGGCCAAACCGGTCCCTACCGCCGCGCCGGCCCCGAGCTGCGGACCGCCGGAGACGATGCCGTTGGCAATTCCGGGACCGAAGATGCCAAGGCCAAGCAGAGCTAGAGCCCCGAGCACCAGCGACATGGCGTCTTCAATTGTCGGCTGGTTGCCGCCGAAACCGGCGGTGAATTGAGTAAACAGCGTCGAGCCGATGCCAACGATGACGGCAAGCACCAGCACCTTGACGCCGGATGAGATCACGTTGCCAAGCACGCGCTCGGCGGCAAACGCCGTCTTGCCAAACAGGCCGAAGGGAATCAGCACAAAGCCGGCAAGCGTCGTCAGTTTGAACTCGATCAACGTGACGAACAGCTGGATCGCCAGGATGAAGAAGGCCAGCAGCACCACGATCCATGCGAAAAGCAAGACTGCGATCTGAACGAAATTCTCGAAAAAACTGATGTAGCCCATCAGGCCGGAGATCGAGTTCAGGATCGGACGTCCGGCGTCGATGCCGACTTGCGCAATACGTCCTGGGCTCAGGAGGTCAGCCGTGGATAAGCCGGTGCCGGATGCCTTGAGACCGAGCCCGGCAAAACTCTCGAAGACGATACGGGCGAGATTGTTCCAGTTGCCGATGAGGTAGGCGAAGACGCCGACGAACAGGGTTTTCTTCGCCAGCCGGGCGATGATGTCCTCGTCGCCACCCCAACTCCAGAATATGGCCGCAAGGGTAATATCGATCGCGGCAAGCGTGGTGGCAAGAAATGCGACCTCGCCGCTGAGCAGGCCGAGCCCGGAATCGATATAGCGGGTAAAAACCTCGAGGAAGCGGTCGATGACGCCGGTGCCGCCCATCAGTAGGCCCTACCGAGGTCGACTCCGAGCGGCAGACTTCGGTCTCCGTTGTTCACCGATCCGGCGGATGGCGGCGATGGCGGCGTGGATCGCGGCAGTTGCGAGGTCGTCGGCCGGAAGAAATTCTGACGGTTCTCCGCCCATATGCGGCGGCACGATTCGAGCGCGGCGATATCGTCCGGCGTGATCGTTCGACATCGTGCAAGTTCGGTCGAAAGCATGTCCGCTGTTCCACGCTCTATGGACGCGAGGGCGGCCGTATCCTCACCGTGGCGGCTCTGGATGGTGGCCACAGCGACGATCGACACTGCAGAGGCAATTGCCGCGATCCAAACAGCCCGCGGGACTCTGGGAAATGCGTGCATCAGTGGAACATCCGGACTGCAGTAGGTTGGTAACCGGCACCCGGGGTGAGGAACCGTCGAAGCTGCTCCCTGCCTTGGTCCTGCGCTGAAGTGCGCTGCGCAACCTCAAGGCTCGCGGCCCGGCCTTGCGATACGACGGCCGCGGTGAGATCCGCGAGTTGCTGGGCCTGAAGAGCGATCAATTGATTGCCGGCTTGCGCCGCCTGCAGCGCGCCAGTTGCCGACTGGCTCGATGTGACAAGCGCGGACATCTGCACCCGGTTGGTGTCGAGATTGCCGACGACGCCGGCCTGCACTCTCAGCGCGTCCTGGAGCGCCGCGACCGAGGTCTGCCACCGCGCTTGCGCGTACGAGACCAGCGCCTGATCCGTTACCCCTGCTGATGCCGGCGCGTAAGTGGTCGAGAAGGCGTGGTCGATCTGCTTGACATCGTAGGCAATGCGCTGCGCCTGGTTTAGAAGCTGCTGGGTACGCTGGATCGACTGCTGAAGCTGCTGCAGTGACGAATACGGCAGGCTCGCGAGATTTCTGGCCTGATTGATCAGCATCTGGGCCTGGTTCTGCAGCGAGGTGATCTGATTGTTGATCTGCTGCAGCGCACGGGCGGCGGTCAGCACATTCTGCGCATAGTTGTTGGGATCGAAGACGACAACCTGCGCGGAAGCTGGGAACGTTACGAAGCTGATGGTAAGCGCGACGGCGCTCGCCGCCGTGAGGGAGCGGATGCGGTTCATGGCTCTTTTCCCCCAGCAGGAGAAACGGGAAGAAGGTCCGCGGCCCAGGCGAGATCACGGTGTTTTAGCCAGGCGGCCGCAAAACCCTCGCGGCCGTGTTCTGCAAGTATGTCTGCGATCGCTGCCTGATCGGATTTGGCTGAGGCCGTGGTGAAGGCGAGCGCGACGTCGCCGAGACCGAGTTCGAACAACCGGTTGCCCCGCCGCGACTGGCAGTAGTAGTCCCGCTTCGGCGTCGCACGGGCGAGGATCTCGATCTGGCGATCGTTGAGGCCGAAGCGCCGGTAGATTGCCGTGATCTGCGGCTCGATCGCCCGCTCGTTCGGGAGGAACAGCCGCGTCGGGCAGCTCTCGATGATGGCGGGCGCGATGGCTGACCCATCGATGTCGGACAGCGACTGGGTAGCGAAGACGACTGAGGCGTTCTTCTTGCGCAGCGTCTTCAGCCACTCCCGAAGCTGGCCGGAAAAACCTTCATCGTCGAGGGCAAGCCAGCCTTCGTCGACGATCAGCAGGGTCGGCCGGCCGTCGAGCTGAGCCTCGACGCGGTGAAAGAGATAGGCGAGCACCGCCGGCGCGGCTGACGTGCCAATCAGGCCTTCGGTCTCAAAGGCCTGAACTTCGGCCTCTCCGAGACGCTCGGTTTCGGCATCGAGCAGGCGGCCATAGGGTCCGCCGAGGCAATAGGGGTGCAGCGCACGCTTGAGTGACTGCGATTGCAAGAGGACCGACAGGCCGGTCAACGTCCGCTCGCTGATGGGCGCCGATGCCAGCGACGTCAAAGCCGACCAGAGATGATCCTTTGCCTCCGGCGTGACGACGATCGTTTCGTGGGCCAGGATGTTGGCGATCCATTCCGCCGCCCAGGTGCGTTCCGCGGTATCGTCGATCAGGGCAAGCGGTTGGAGTGCGACGGGTTCGCTTGCATCCTCCGACAGCGCGCCGCCAAGATCGTGCCAGTCGCCGCCCATGGCAAGCGCAGCCGCACGGATCGAACCGCCAAAATCGAAGGCGAACACCTGATTTCCCGGATAACGACGGAACTGCAGCGCCATCAGCGCCAGCAGCACCGATTTGCCGGCGCCGGTCGGACCGACCACGAGCGTATGGCCGACGTCGCCGACGTGCAGCGAAAACCGAAACGGGGTCGCCCCTTCCGTTCGCGCAAAGAATAACGCCGGCGCGCCCAGATGCTGGTCTCGCGCGGGACCTGCCCAGACCGCAGATAACGGGATCATGTGCGCCAGGTTGAGCGTGGAGACCGGGGGTTGGCGGACGTTGGCATAGACATGGCCCGGCAGCGATCCGAGCCAGGCCTCGACCGCATTGACGCCCTCGACCATGCAAGTGAAGTCGCGTCCCTGAATGACCTTTTCGACCAGGCGCAGCTTCTCGTCGGCGACGCCGATATCGTCGTCCCACACGGTCACGGTCGCCGTGACAAAGGCCTGACCGATCGCGTCGGACCCGAGTTCCTGTAACGCCGCGTCGGCGTCGATTGCCTTGTTATGGGCGTCGGTGTCGAGCAGGCTCGAGGCCTCGTTGGTCATCACCTCCTTCAGGATCGCGGCAATCGACTTGCGCTTGGCAAACCAGTGGCGCCGGATTTTTGTCACCAATCTTGTGGCATCGGTCTTGTCGAGCATGATCGCGCGGGTCGACCAGCGATAGGCAAAGGCGAGACGGTTCAGTTCGTCCAAGATCCCGGGTGTCGTGACCGTCGGAAACCCGACCACCGTCAGCACGCGCAGATGCGATTGACCCAGCATCGGTTCGAACCCTCCGATCAGGGGCTGATCGGCCAACACCGCGTCCAGATACATCGGTATCTCAGGCACGCGAACGCGCTGGCGTTTGGCCGATACGGTCGAATGCAGATAGGTCAGCGTTTCCTCGTCATCGAGCCATCTGAGTTCGGGCATAAACCCCTCGATGAGCCCCAGCACGCGCTCGGTGCGGTCAACGAATCCGCGCTGCACTTCGCGCGCATCTGCGTCGACATTGCGATCACGTCCTTCGTAGAGGAAGCGTTCGGCGCGTGCGGGCTCTTCCGGCGGGGACAAATAAAGAAACGTCAGGAAATAACTCGACTCGAAATGCGCGCCTTCCTGCTCGAATTGCGCGCGGCGCTCGACATCGACCAGGGCCGACGCCGCATCGGGAAAGTAACCTTCCGGATAGAGGTTTGCGGGATTCCGCTGAGCCTCGACAAAGACAGCCCAACCTGAACCCAGCCGGCGTAGTGCGTTGTTCAGCCGGCCGGCGACGGCGACGAGCTCTGCCGGTACCGCCGAATCCAGATCCGGCCCCCGAAACTTTGCGGTGCGCTGGAACGAGCCATCCTTGTTGAGAACGATGCCTTCGTCGACCAGAGCGGCCCAGGGCAGGAAATCCGATAATTGCGTCGTCGAGCGGCGATATTCCGCCAGGTTCATCATGGTGTCAGACCCCGAGATAACCGGAAATGCGAAGGTGCCGGCGCACCACGTCGACGAATTGAGGATCGCGCTTGGCGGCCCATACCGCGGCGGCGTGCCCTATCAGCCCCAACAGGATTCCAGCGAGCCACAGCCGGAGACCAAGGCCAATAGCGGCGGCCAGGGTGCCGTTGAGGATCGCAACCGCCCGCGGCGCGCCGCCAAGCAGGATCGGTTCGGTCAGGGCGCGGTGCACCGGCACACTGAAGCCGGGGATTGGTTCGGATGCCTCCATCACACCAAAACTCCGCCACCGAAGGAGAAAAACGACAGGAAGAAGGAGCTCGCGGCGAATGCGATCGAGAGGCCAAACACGATCTGGATCAGCCGCCGGAAGCCGCCTGAGGTGTCGCCGAACGCGAGCGTCAGCCCCGTGACGATGATGATGATCACGGCGAGAATTTTTGCTACCGGCCCCTCAACCGATTGAAGGATCTGATTGAGCGGCTGCTCCCACGGCATGTTCGAACCCGCTGCCCAGGCAGGAACGGACGCGAAAGACGCGATACCGGTGATCGCAACGAATGCGATGGAGCGATGGATGAGATGAAGCGGTTGGAGCATTAACTAGCCTCCTGCGGCGTGAAGGACGTAGTCGCCGTTTGGTCCGAGCCCTTCGACACGGGCGAGTTCGGCAAGCCGCCGATCGGAGCCGCGGCCAGTGAGGACGGCGATGAGCTGAATGGTCTCGGCGATCAGCGCGCGAGGGACGGTGACGACGGCTTCCTGGATCAACTGCTCCAGCCTGCGGAGTGCGCCCAGTGCCGAACCCGCATGGATGGTGCCGACGCCACCGGGATGTCCGGTGCCCCAGGCCTTCAGGAGATCGAGCGCCTCCGCGCCGCGCACCTCCCCGATCGGGATACGATCCGGCCGCAGCCGAAGGGACGAACGGACGAGATCGGAGAGCGAGGCGACCCCGTCCTTGGTACGGAGCGCAACCAGGTTTTGTGCCTTGCACTGGAGTTCGCGAGTATCTTCGATCAGCACCACGCGATCAGCGGTCTTTGCGACTTCGGCGAGCAGTGCATTCGTGAGCGTGGTCTTACCGGTTGAGGTGCCGCCAGCGACGAGAATGTTACAGCGATCGGCCACGGCAGCACGCAACGTCTCCGCCTGGCTTACGCTCATGATACCGGCGGCGACATAGTCGTCGAGGGTGAAGACGGCGACAGCGGGTTTGCGGATCGCGAAGGCCGGCGCCGCCACTACTGGCGGAAGTAGACCCTCAAAGCGCTCGCCGGTTTCCGGCAACTCGGCTGAGACTCGCGGCGAGCCCGAGTGCACCTCGGCGCCGACATGATGCGCCACGAGCCGCACGATGCGTTCGCCGTCGCCAGGTGACAGGCGCTCGCCGGTATCGACAAGCCCGCCCGTCAGCCGATCGACCCAGAGCCGGCCGTCCGGGTTGAGCATGACCTCGACGACGTCTGGGTCTTCCAGCCAAAGCGCGATGTTCGGGCCAAGTGCGGTGCGCAGCATGCGCGCTCCGCGCGAAGTTGCTTCCTGGTTGAGATGATGGATTGCCACTTGCGTCCCCCCGACATCACTGACCAATCTTGGCGACCGCGATCGCGGCCGTGATGTCAGGGATGATTAGAAGAGGCAGGCGGCGTGATCGCGCAACAAGATCAGATCGGGCGTAGTACGCTAGCGTAGAGAGAGAAGAGAACGGCGAAATTGTTAAGCCGAACTATCAGTTCGGTCCGACGAGCCATCCCTGGGGATCGCGTCCTGCGATATTTCCTGAGCAAGGCTCTGTCCCTTTGCGAGCCGCCGCCCGAGCGCCTCGACAAAGCCCTCATAACGTTCGCGCCCCTTGGCTTGAGCTGCTGGCTGTGCCGCATCTGGCAGCGGCGGCGTAACCGTGAGCCAGAAACGTACGAACAGCGCCAAGGCTTCGTTGGAGATGGTGACGTGACGTTCGAGGCGTTCGACCTGCCGTGTCAGGCGGTCGAGCCGGCGCCCGAGCGCTGCCTCCAACCGCTCGGAATTGTCAGGCGACAGAAACGACGAAAGCGCGGTCTCGACGACAAGGGCCTGCGCCACGCGCTTGCGGTTGGCGTAGTCGGCGAGTTGGCCGGCGAGATCAGGTGGCAGACGAAACGTGTGCTTGGTGCGCATGGCCTTTCCTCAAAGATCGATGCCATCGCCCGGATCCATTGCGGCCTGCCGCGCGAGACCGCGGGCTTGCTGGCGCAGTGCGCGGGCACGGACAGCGTCATCATCAGGTTCTTCTTCTCCGAAGACAAATTCCGGTGCCGGTTTTGCTGGCTCCCGCACGACTTCTTCATGTTCCGGGAGTTCTGGCTCCCGGCGGATGCCGCCATCGGCGGGATCATCGGTTGGCGTCTCGCTAGATGGACTGATTTTCAGAACTGTGTGCACGGCTGGAATTGGCAATCGGCTCCAGTCGTCAGGCGGAGGCGCCCCACCTTGCTCCATCGCTGTCGGCGATGCCAAGACACGCTCGGCAAGCCTTGGATCTCTGAAGTACCGCACCTTCTTGGCGCGGATCGGCGGGACGCCGGAGACCAAGATCAGTTCATCGTCGGGCGGTAGCTGCATCACCTCACCCGGCGTGAGCAGCGGTCGCGCCGTCTCCTGACGCGAGACCATGAGATGGCCGAGCCAAGGGCTGAGCCTGTGACCGGCGTAGTTTTTCATGGCGCGCATCTCGGTCGCGGTACCCAACGCATCCGAAACACGTTTGGCGGTACGTTCGTCGTTGGTCGCAAAAGATACGCGCACGTGGCAGTTGTCGAGGATGGCGTTGTTCGGCCCGTAGGCCTTCTCGATCTGATTGAGCGATTGAGCGATCAAAAAACTCTTCAGCCCATAGCCCGCCATGAAGGCCAGCGCCGATTCGAAGAAATCCAACCTGCCTAATGCCGGAAACTCATCGAGCATCAGGAGCAACCGATGCCGGCGTCCCCTCGCATGCAGATCTTCGGTCAGCCGCCGGCCGATCTGGTTGAGGATGAGCCGGACCAGCGGCTTGGTCCGGCTGATGTCGGATGGGGGAACAACGAGGTAGAGCGTCGCAGGCCGGCCGCCTTCGACGAGATCACGGATGCGCCAGTCGCAGCGATGGGTTACCTGGGCCACGACGGGGTCGCGATAGAGACCAAGGAACGACATGGCGGTCGAAAGCACGCCGGAGCGTTCATTCTCGCTCTTGTTGAGAAGCTCGCGTGCCGCAGAGGCGATGACCGGATGTGGCCCCGCTTCGCCAAGATGCGCCGAAG
>JBAQER010000310.1:0-6645 GCA_049286845.1 Bradyrhizobium sp. | reverse complement strand
GCGCAAGGCTCTGCGCCGATCGAGGCGCCCGAATAATATGCACGCCTCGGGCGGTCCGTTGCCGACCTGCAACCTGGCGGACTTGAACAACCGCCAAGCGATGCGTCCGGCGAGGCCGATGCTTTTGACAGGCCCATTCGGCCTCGGTAACGTGAGCGCCTCACGAGATCCCAATGAAGATCAGCGTCGTAACAGCCAGTTACAATTCGCAGGCAACGATTGGTTTCACCATCGAGTCGTTTCTCGCGCAGGACCATCCCGAAAAAGAAATGCTGGTGATCGACGGTGCATCCGGCGATGCAACGCTGAGGACAGTCGAGTCCTTCGGTTCCGACGCGATCCGTGTCTTCTCGGAGAAGGACAAAGGCGTCTACGACGCGATGAACAAGGGCTTTCGCCTGTTTCAGGGCGACGCCGTCGGGTTCCTGAATTCCGACGACACCTTTCACGATTCCCGCACGCTCGGCGGCATCGCCGCGGCATTGCAGGACGCCGACATCGTCTACGGCGACCTCAACATGGTGACCGACCATCGCACCAAGCGCTTGGTTCGCTCGTGGCGCGGGGGAACGTTCAGGAGCAATTCGTTCCAGCTCGGCTGGGTGCCGCCCCACCCCACCTTCTACATGCGAAGGGAAGTCGCCCAGAAGGTCGGTGACTACGATTTGAGCTACGTCACCACCGCCGATTACGACTACATGCTGCGGGCGCTGGCGCTGAACGATTTCAGGGTGCGCTACATCCCCCAAGTCATCGCCGACTTTCAGATGGGCGGTATCAGCACCCAGGGCTGGCGCGTCACGCTGCGCGGAAACCTGGAATGCCTGCGGTCGCGGCGGGCGCATCTGAACGCACCGATTATCGACGCCGCGTTTTTTCTGCGTTTCCTCCGGCGGATGTTTCAAGTCCGGAAATTAAGATCGTAAGACCGGACCGGCGGGCGCCACGTCCCCGACCGGTCCGATCGAACCAAATTCCGGGACCGCATCCTTCAGGACGGCCTTGATGGTGGCCCGGTCATCCCTGGCGATCGCCTGCTCGAGCGTCGCCAGCCATTTTCGCAAGGATGCCATCGGCGGCTCGTTGGGCTTGGCCGCCATGATCCCGGCGACGCCGATCTCGATCGCGGGCTCCTCGCTGGCGAACAGGATTTCGTTTAGCCGCTCTCCCGGCCGCATGCCGCTGAAGACGATATCGATGTCGTGTCCCGGCTGCAGGCCGGACAGCCGGATCATGCGCTCGGCGAGATCGACGATCTTGACCGGCTGGCCCATGTTGAGCACGTAAACCGACACGTCCGCGCGCGACGGCGACAGCGCATGGGTGGCCGCCGTCAGCACCAGGTCGCAGGCTTCCCGAATCGTCATGAAGTACCTGACCATCTCGGGGTGGGTGACCGTGACCGGCCCGCCGGCCTCGATCTGCGCCTTGAACTTCGGCACCACCGACCCGTTCGAGGCCAGCACGTTGCCGAACCTCACGGAGATCAGCCGCATCCGCGGCTTGCCATCGAGCTGCTCCGCCAGATCATGATCGAGCGCCTGGCAATACATCTCGGCGAACCGCTTGGTCAGCCCCAGCATCGAGACCGGCTCGATCGCCTTGTCGGTCGAGATCATCACCATTGCCTCGGCGCCCGCCGCCAGCGCCGCGTCGGCGACGTTGACCGATCCGAAGATGTTGGTCTTGACGCCCTCGCTCCAGTCGCGCTCGAGGATCGGCACGTGCTTGAGCGCAGCAGCGTGAAATACGATATCCGGCTTGAATTCGTTCATCAGCCGCAGGATGCGTTCGCGATCGCGGATGTCGGCGATCCTTCCCTCGATCGCGGCGTTGCTCTCGTGCGCGGCCAGGGTTTCCGTCACCGCATAGAGCGCCGGCTCGGAATGTTCGATCACCAATAGCCGCGCGGCGCCGAAGGTCACGACGCGGTCGCAGATCTCCGAGCCGATCGATCCGCCGCCGCCGGTTACGATCACCGCCTTGTCCTTCACCAGCGCCTCGAGACGCCCGTAGTCGATTTTTTCGCTGGGACGCAGCAGCAGGTCCTCGACCGCGACATTGGTCAGCCGCGGCGCCTCCCCGCTCTCCAGCGACGGTAGCCGGCTGACGATCAGCCCGAGCCGGCGCGACCGCATCAGCACGGATTCGGGGTGCGCTTCGGGGTCGAACGCCGACGGCGTCATGACCACGCGCGTGATCGGCTTGTTGCGCCGTGCGAAATCGCCGATCACGTCCTCGATATCGTCGATGCCGCCGAGCACGGGGATATTCCGGATGGTCTGGCCGCGATCGGCCGGCGACGGCGACAACAGGCCGACCGGCCAGATTCGCTTGACGGCGCCGCTTTCGATGCCGCGCAACAGGATTTCGGCATCCGCCGCGCGGCCGACCAGCAAGGTCGCCGAGGCGTCTTCCGCCTTCGCGTGATGACGCACCCGCGTGTAGCGGAAATACCGATAGGCAAAGCGCAACCCGCTCAGGAAGGACACCTCGAGAAACCAGTAGAGGATGATGGTGATCTTGCCGAGAAAGAAGGCGCCATGAACGTTCGGCGCCACCGGCATGCCGTGAACGTTCGGTGCGACGAAAATGTAATCCAGCACCAGGAGGCCGATCGTCAGCACGGTCGCCACGCGCAGAATATTCAACGCGTCCGGCAGCGAAATGAAACGCCATTTCGTGGTGGTGAGATTGAAAGCGTAGCTGACCACCACGCTGAAGGCGACGAACCAGGGCAGAATGCGCAGCAATAGCGGCAAGCGATCGAAAAAGGCGTCGCCCTCGAAACGCAGATAGAAGCTCGCAACCAGCGCAAACGCCGTCGCCAGGGCGTCGTGCGTGGCGATCAGCACGTTGCGCAAGGTCAGATTTGATAAACGCGTCATTTCGCCGGCCGGGAACAGGGACTATTGGGGTGCGGTTGCGAGGCCGCTGATAGCCCATCTTGTGCGCGCATGCCAGCCATCATGATTTTATGAAATCGCCCGGCTCCGACGTTGCTCCCCGCGGCCCTGCCTTCAGCACGATTCCGCCGGCGACACCCACGCCGAGGACGTACATCCACCCCTCGTGAAAATCGAACAGATGTGAATTGAACAGCGAGGTGAAGATATTCTGCACCACGACCAGCAGTCCGATCCAGGCCGTCAGGCAGTCGCCACGGAACAGCAACAGATGCAGCAGCCACATCGAAAACAGCACCCCTACCCCGATCACGCCCCACTGGATCGCGACGTTCAGCGTCTGGTTATGCGGATTTCCGACAACCTCGGCGCCGGCGCCGGACTGGTTGACGGCCGCCTCTTTGAAGAGACCGCGGATCGATCCGGTCCCGTGCCCGAGGATCGGAGCCTCCGAAATGAACCGTAACGATTTTTGCCAGAATTCCAGCCGCAATCCGATCGACGTCGGCTCGTTGTGTTGTTTGTATTCTCGATAATCTCTCAAGAAGGTTTCGGCGGTCCAGCGCAGTTGAGGCGATGCCGCCCACGCCAGCCCGGCGAATCCGATCGCCGTGCAGAATATGATGAGGCTGGTTCGCCATTTCAGATGAAGCAGCGCGAATACCGCCAACATGATCGGCACGGTAACGAGCGCCGTCCGCGAAACGATGACGAACGCCATGTTGACGACAAAGCTCAGCGCGATGGCGCCCAGCAACAACGCCAGCCAGATTCTTCGCGTTCGCAGCAGGGTTATGACCGGAAAAGCGAGCGCCAGTGCGCACAGCGCAAATTCCTGGCTTTGGTCGATATAGTTTTTGACGAAGATGCCTCGCACGGCCTCCTCTTTGGGCTTGAGCGAGAGACCGGGATCGAAAGCGACGATCCACGACATCGCCATCAGCAGGGTGCAGGACACCAGGAAGGCGATGAAGACCTGCATGCCGCGCGCTGAGCGTTCAAAATGATAGAACAGCACCGGCAACACCAGCAGTTTCGCGGTCGGGCCGATCGCATGGAGCCGCACACCCCACGACGCATCCGACCAGAGCGTTCCGACAGCGGCGAGAACAAATACCGCAATCGGGAGCGCGCAAATCGGACGCTTCAGCGATTGCAAGAACACCCTGACGTCAAGGAACGGCGCCATAGAGACCAGTAATGCAGCCGCGAAGATAGCAACCAGCGTCGTCGACCAGGGCAGCGAGAGGGCGACCAGGATCGCGAAAATATCAACCGTGGTCGACCAGGCAGCCGGATCTCGCCACAGCCTCCACAACAGCGCCGGTATCGATTCCTTTGCAACCGCGCTCACGCCCCGTCTCCCCGCGCGCGATTGACAAGCGACGTCGTCGAGAAGCCGGGCAATACGTCCACCAGCAGCACTTCGCCGCCTTCGGCTTCGACGATCTCGTGGCCCACGACCTGATCGCGGCTGTAGTCTCCGCCCTTCACCAATACGCTCGGCTTGATCGCCGAGATCAGCCCAATCGGCGTGTCTTCCTCGAAGATGACGACGAGATCGACCGCCTCCAGCGCCGCGAGCACCTCGGCGCGGGCACGCTCGTCCTGGACCGGACGCCCCTCGCCCTTCAGCCGCTTCACCGATGCGTCGCTGTTGAGACCGACGATCAGCCGGTCGCAGGCGGCGCGCGCCGCGGTCAATACCTTGACGTGGCCGGGATGCAGGATGTCGAAACAACCGTTGGTGAAGCCGACCCGCAATCCCTGCTTGCGCCAATCCGAAAGCTGCGCGTCGAGGCCGCCGCCTGCCGCCACGATCTTTTCCTCCGCCGCGAGGAAGGCGTGCGGCAGAATCTTGCGCCGCAGTTCCGCCGGCGTCACGCTGGCGGTGCCCTTCTTGCCGACGGCAACCGCAGCGGCCGCATTTGCCATCCGCAGCGCCGTCTCCCAATCGGCCCCCGCAGCCAGCGTCACCGCCAGCGCCGCGGCGACGGTGTCGCCGGCGCCGGAGACGTCGCGCACCTTGACCGGATGCGCCGGCACGTGGATGGCCTCGCCCTTGCGCGGCACCAGCGTCATGCCGTGTTCGCTCTGCGTCACCAGGATGGCTTCGCAGTCCGCCAGCTGCATCGCATCCCCCGCGGCATCGGCAATGCTGTTCTCGGTATCGGCGCGGCTGCGGGTCGCCTCCGCGAATTCCTTGCGGTTGGGCGTCAGCAGCGTCGCCCCGCGGTAGATCGCGAAATTGGCGCTCTTGGGATCGACGATCACGCGCTTGCCGAGTTTGCGCGCAGCGTCGATGACGTCGCGGATCACGCGTGCCGTGAGCACGCCCTTGGCATAGTCGGACAACAGCACGATGTCGGCGCGGGCGAGCTGCGGCAGGATGGCGTCGATCAGTTTCTGCTCGATATCCGCTGCCGCAGGCCGTGCCAGTTCCCAGTCCGCGCGCAGCATGTGGGTGGAGAAATGCTCGGAGACGAAGCGTACCTTCCGCGTCGTCGGCCGCGAGGGGTCGCACACCAACACGCTTTCGATTCTGTCTTCCTGCGCCAGCGCCGATTTAAGTGTCGCACCCGAATCGTCGTCGCCGATCAGCCCGACAAAAATGCAGCGTGCGCCGAGCGAGGCAATGTTGCGCGCGACATTGCCGGCGCCGCCGATATTGATCTCGCTGCGCTGGACCGCGATCACCGGCGCAGGCGCCTCCGGCGAAATACGCGATACCTCGCCATAGACGAATTCGTCGAGCATGAGATCGCCGACGCAGAGCACTGTCCGGCTGGCAATCGCATGCGACAGGGCTTCAAAATCGAACATCTGAACTCGTTATTCGTTGCGCGTCAGCGGAAGCGGTCGGCGGAATCGAGAAAACCCCTGACGTAAGTCCCGACCGCATCTTCCAGCGCCGTGAAGCCGCCGTTGTAGCCGGCGCGCTGCAGCCGACCGACATCGCTTTGGGTGAAGTACTGGTAGCTGCCGCGAATCTGTTCGGGCATATCGACATACTGGATATTCGCGGACGTGCCGAGCGCGGCATAGGCCGAAAGCATCAGATCCCTGAAGCTGCGCGCCTTGCCGGTTCCGACGTTGTAGATGCCGCTGACCGACGGTGTCGCGAGCAGCCACATCATCACCCGCACCACATCGTCGACATAGATGAAATCGCGACGCTGATCGCCGTCGGCGATGCCCTCGCGGTGCGACTTGAACAACTGCACGACGCGGCCGGCCTTGATGTCGTCGAAGCGCCGCGCCAGCACGCTCATCATCGCGCCCTTGTGATATTCGTTGGGGCCGAACACGTTGAAGAACTTCAAGCCCACCCATTGCGGCGGCAGCTTTTCGCTCCTGGCCGCGCGTTCGGCGACCGCCATGTCGAACAGATGCTTGCTCCAGCCGTACAGATTCATCGGCCGCAACGTCTTCAGCGCCGACATCGACTGGTCGTCGCGAAAGCCCTGCGCGCCGTCGCCATAGGTCGCCGCCGACGAGGCGTAGATGAGCGGCGTCGCATTGGCCGCGCACCAGTCGAGCAGCCGCATCGACAGCCTAAAATTGGTTTCGATCACCAGATCGCCGTCGGTCGCCGTGGTCTCGGAGATGGCGCCGAGATGGATGACGGCATCGAGCCGGCGGCCCTTGAGCCAGTCCATCAGTTCCTCAGGCGGCACGATGTCCGCAAGCTGGCGTTTGGCGAGATTGCGCCATTTGCCCTCATGGCCCAGCACATCGC
>JBAQER010000309.1:0-8448 GCA_049286845.1 Bradyrhizobium sp. | reverse complement strand
CGAGACGGCCACTTCGTGGCCTCCTCAGGATGAGGTTAACTTGTTGAAGCACAACAACCTCATGCTGAGGAGCGAGCGGCGCGAGCGTCTCGAAGCATGGGCAGCAAGCGACTCACCGATCTCACATGGTCAGTACTGGCTCGTGCATGCTGCGTGCGGAACACGCGGTGCCCTCTTAAATCAGCGACACCAGCCCGCCGCCGTGGCGCTCGAGCCGCCCGGCGAGTTCGAGTTCGAGCAGCACGGCGCGCACCACCGCCGGCGAGGCGCCGGCCATCCGGATCAGATCGTCGAGTAGCACCGGCGTCGGCCCGAGCAGGGCGGTGATGCGCGCGCGGTCGCCCGCATCGGGCTCGACATCCAGCGGCTCGTCATCAGGTTCGCGCAAATCGAGCGGGCGTCCCATGATCGGCTCGACGGCGCTGACGACGTCGGATGCTTCCGTGGTCAGCGTCGCGCCCTGCTTGATGAGATCGTTGGTGCCGGCGGCGCGCGGATCTAGCGGCGAGCCCGGCACCGCGAACACCTCGCGGCCCTGTTCGGCGGCGATTCTTGCGGTGATCAGCGATCCCGAGCGAAGCGCGGCTTCGACCACGACGACGCCGAGCGATGCCCCCGAGATCAGCCGGTTGCGCCTTGGAAAATCGCGGGCGCGCGGCACATGCCCGATCGGCATTTCGGAAATCGCAGCCCCGCCGGAATCGAGTATCGCAGCCAGCAGGTCTTCATGCTCTGGCGGATAAATCCGGTCATGACCACCGGCCAGCACCGCCACGGTGCCGCCGCTGATACTGGCGCGATGCGCCGCCTGGTCGATGCCGCGCGCCAGCCCCGACACGATGACGAACCCGGCCTCGCTGAGATCGCGCGCCAGAGACCCGGCAAATTTCAGCCCGGCGCCGGAAGCGTTGCGCGAACCGACGATCGCGATCATCGGCCGCATCAACGCATCGGGCGCGCCGCGCACACCGAGCAAGGGCGGCGCATCGTCGAGGGTGGCGAGCCGCGGCGGATAGCCGGCCTCGTCCGGCGCGAGCAGGCTGACGCCGATCCTTTGGCTTGCCGCAAGTTCGGTCCGCGCATCCTGCTCGCTGCAGATCCGGCCCGGACGCGCCGCCCCACCACGTCGCGCCAGCTCGGGCAGGCGTTCCAGAGCGGTGCGCGCATTGCCGAAATGATTGAGCAGCGAGCGGAAGGTGCGGGGACCGACATTGTCACTGCGGATCAGCCGCAGCCGGTCGATCCGCTCGGCGTCGGTGAGGTGGGTGGTGCTGGTTCTAGTGTCCATGTCAGCGCAGCTTCGCCCAACCGGAAGGTGTGATCAACCTGATTTACTCCCCCGTCATTCCGGGATGGTGCGTTAGCACCAGACCGCAGGTGCGCAATTGCGCACCGGGGAATCTCGAGATTCCGGGTTCGACGCTTCGCGCGCCCCGGAATGACGAGCGGGATGCTTGCCCCATTCCCGCGCGCTCCGTAAAAGCGGTGCGCTCTTTCACAGGAAACCATGGCCATGATCTCGCTCGCCGACCTCCAACGCCGCATCGAAGCCGGCGAGATCTCGCCCGACGCGGCCATCGCGCAGTCGGTCGAGGCCATCGATGCGCATGACAAGACCATCGGCGCCTTCGTCTGCCGCCCCGAAACCCTTCGCGCGCAAAATTCCGGTCCGCTGCGCGGCATCGCGGTCGGGATCAAGGACATCATCGAGACCTCGGAGTTTCCAACCGAGATGGGATCATCGATCTACCGCGGTTTTCGGCCGCGCGCGGATGCGCCCGTGGTGATGATGCTGAAGCGGGCGGGCGCGACCATTGCCGGCAAGACCACGACGACGGCGTTCGCATTCGTCGACCCGACCGCGACGCTCAATCCGCGCAACACAAATCATACGCCGGGCGGATCGTCCTCGGGCTCGGCAGCGGCGGTCGCTGCCGGCATGATTCCGCTGGCGCTGGGAACGCAGACCGGCGGCTCGGTGATCCGGCCGGCCTCGTTCTGCGGCGTGGCCGCCATCAAGCCGTCGTTCCGGATGCTGCCGACCGTCGGCGTGAAATGTTACTCGTGGACGCTGGATACGGTCGGGCTGTTCGCGGCTGGGGCCAAAGACCTCGCGCATGGCCTTTCCGCCATGACCAACCGGCCCGAATTGATGCCGAATGCGACGATCGCGACGCCACGCATCGGCGTGGTGACGCAGGATTTCGCCGGCGCGCCGGAGCCGGCGGGCGGGGAGGCGCTGCGGATTGGAATGCTCGCGGCGGAGCGCGCCGGGGCCACCGTCCGCGAACTGGCCTTGCCCGACATCGTCGCCGAGGCGTGGCGGATTCATCCCGTCTTGCAGGAATACGAGGCGCATCACGCGCTGGCCTGGGAATACCGCACGCATCGCGACGCCATCCCGCCGCTGCTGCGCGCCAGGCTCGACGAAACCACAGGCCTGTTGCCCGCCGACTACGACGCGGCGCGACGGGTCGCGAACCGTGCCCGCAAGGCGCTGGCGAAGATCTTCGACGAGGTGGACGTGCTGCTGACGTTCTCCGCGCCGGGTGCTGCGCCCAAGGGTCTGGCCTCGACCGGCGATCCCCGCTTCAACCGGCTGTGGACGCTGATGGGCGTGCCCTGCGTCAACATTCCCGCTTATGTGGCGGAGGGCGGATTGCCGGTGGGCGTGCAGGTGATCGCGCGGTTCGGCAATGATGCGGGCGCGCTCAAGGCGGCGCGCTTTATCGAAGAAGCGCTGGCGCGATCGTAGGGTGGATGCTGGAATGGTGCCGGTGATTTGCCCGACGTGTCAAAATGTTTTTGCGGGTAAAGCATCCATGCCAGCGACCCCTTGTTACTTTGCATGGGGTTGTTTTCGATATTTTGGTTGAGAGCGAGAACCGCTTCCGCCTTGCGGCTGGGAAGCCTGGCTTGCCGAGCCGCAGTTCGCGCAAAGCAGCCAAGCGACGCGTGCGCCGGACTGACGACGCCGTCGTTACTTCTGCCCGATCCGTCCCTCGGTCCCCGCCTGCAAGCGCTTGATGTTTTCGCGGTGCATGTAGAACAGCAGCAAGGTCAGCACGACGAACAACGAGGCCAGCGCGAGGTGGCCGAACCACCACAGGAAGATCGGTGTGATGAAGCTTGCGACCAGGGCCGACAGCGACGAGTAGCGCGTCGTCGCGGCGGTCCCAAGCCATAGCACGCAGAATACCACCGCGGCCGGCCAGAACAGGCCGATCAGCACGCCGATATAGACCGCGACGCCCTTGCCGCCCTTGAACTTCAGCCAGACCGGGAACAGGTGGCCGAGGAAGGCGCCGAGCCCCGCCAGCATCGCGGCGTTCGGGCCGCCGAGGTAGCCTGATATCACCACCGCGACCGTGCCCTTCAGCATGTCGCAGAGCAGCGTCGCGGCGGCGAGGCCCTTGCGGCCGGTGCGCAGCACATTGGTGGCGCCGATATTGCCGGAGCCGATCGAGCGCAGATCCTCTGTGCCCGCCAGTTTCGTCAGCACCACCCCGAACGGGATCGAGCCGAGGAGATAGCCGAGGATCAAGGCCACCGGCAGCCATGCTTCAGGTGACATCACTGTGCCTCCCTTTACCGTGCGGGGCCTCATGGTTCGAGACGCGCGAAAACGCGCTCCTCACCATGAGGAACTGAGACCTCATCCTGAGGAGCATCGCGAAGCGATGCGTCTCGAAGGATGGAGCATCTGAAGTGGAAATGGCTCTAAACATGCTCAAACACTGTCCGGCCGCCGACGATGGTGCGCACGACGCGGCCCGAGAAGCGGGCTTCGTCGAACGGCGTGTTCTTGCATTGCGATTTGAGATCGGCGGGATCGAGCACCCATGGCGTGTCGGCATCGATCACGATCACGTCGGCCGGCGAGCCCGACCGCAGCGTTCCGCCCGGTAGGCCGAGCAGTTCGGCCGGGCGCGTCGACATCGCGCGGATCAGGGTTTTGAAATCGGTCTCGCCATTGTGGATCAGCCGCAACGCCGCCGGCAGGATGGTCTGCAGGCCGATGGCGCCATAGGCGGCCTCGGCAAAGGGCAGCCGCTTGACCTCGACGTCCTGCGGATTGTGGTCAGACATCACGACATCGATCAGGCCGGAGGCGACGGCGGCGACCAGCGCGAGGCGGTCGTCCTCGGTGCGCAGCGGCGGCGACAACTTTAAAAATGTCCGGTAGGGGCCGATGTCGTTCTCGTTCAGGGTCAAATGATTGATCGAGACCGAAGCGGAGACCGCCAGGCCGGCATCGCGGGCGCGTTTGAGGATTTCCAGCGACTCGATGCAACTCAAGGAGGCCGCGTGAAAGCGCCCGCCGGTCAGCGCGACCAGGCGCATGTCGCGCTCCAGCATCACGGCCTCGGCCGCGTTGGGGATGCCGACCAGCCCGAGGCGCGCTGCGAACTCGCCCTCGTTCATGACGCCTTCGCCGACGAGGTTGGGATCTTCGGTGTGGTGCACGATCAGCGCGTCGAAGTCGCGGGCATAGGTCAGCGCGCGCCGCATCACCTGCGCGTTGGTGACGCTGCGGTCGCCGTCGGTGAACGCCACGGCGCCGGCGGCCTTCAACAGGCCGATCTCGGTCATCTCTTCGCCGCCCAGGCCTTTTGTCAAAGCCGCCATCGGGTGAATGTTCACGATCGCGGTGTCGCGGGCGCGGCGCAGCACGAAGTCGACCGTGGCGGAATTGTCGATCACCGGCGAGGTATCGGGCTGGCAGATGATGGTGGTGATGCCGCCGGTCGCCGCCGCCTGGCTCGCGGAGGCAAAGGTTTCGCGGTGGCTGGCGCCGGGTTCGCCGACGAAGGCGCGCATGTCGATCAGCCCGGGGGCTATGATCTTGCCGGCGCAGTTGATGATGTCGGTGCCTTCGGGCACGCCGGCGGCGCCGATGCCGCGCCTGGAATCGCGGATCACCCCGTCGGCGATCAGGACGTCGCCGGGGCCGTCGAAATCCCTGGAGGGATCGACGACGCGGGCATTGGCGAGCAGGATCGGGCGGCGGTCGGTCAGCATGGCGTCACGCGTTCGGCAGGTTGCGGGCCAGCGCTTCGAGCACCGCCATCCGCACCGCCACTCCCATCTCCACCTGTTCGCGGATCAGCGATTGGGCGCCGTCCGCCACGATCGAGTCGATTTCGACGCCGCGGTTCATCGGCCCCGGATGCATCACCAGCGCGTCGGGCTTGGCGTAGGCGAGTTTCTTCTGGTCGAGCCCGAAATAGTGGAAATATTCGCCCGACGACGGCACGAACGAGCCGTTCATGCGCTCGCGCTGCAGCCGCAGCATCATCACGATGTCGGCCCCGTTCAACCCCTCGCGCATGTCGCGGGCCACTTCGACGCCCATCCGCTCGATGCCGCGCGGCAGCAGGGTGGAGGGCGCGACCACGCGCACCCGCGCGCCCATGATGTTGAGCAGGAGGATATTGGAGCGCGCCACCCGCGAATGCATGACGTCGCCGCAGATCGCGACCACCAGCCCCTCGAGCCGGCCCTTGTTGCGGCGGATGGTGAGCGCGTCGAGCAGCGCTTGCGTGGGGTGTTCATGGGCGCCGTCGCCGGCGTTGATCACGGAGCCGTCGACCTTGCGCGCCAGGAGTTCCACCGCGCCGGAGGCATGGTGCCGGACCACCAGGATGTCCGGGTGCATGGCGTTCAGCGTGACGGCGGTATCGACCAGGGTTTCGCCCTTGCGCATCGAGGAGGACGACACCGACATGTTCATGACGTCGGCGCCAAGCCGCTTGCCGGCGATCTCGAACGAGGACTGGGTACGGGTCGAGGCCTCGAAGAACAGGTTGATCTGGGTGCGGCCGCGAAGCGAGGTGCGCTTCTTGTCGACCTGGCGGTTGAGCTCGACATATTCTTCGGAAAGGTCGAGCAGGCCGGTGATGTCGGCAGGGGAAAGGCCCTCGATTCCCAGCAGATGCCGGTGACCGAGGACGAAGGTCGATTTCGATGCAGGGGTCATTAAAGCGAGAGCTATAGGCAGGGTTGGCGCGCGGGGCAAGCGCGAATAGGTGCCTTGCGAGTTATCCCCCGATCTGTCCGCGGGGAGGGTAAAGAGGGTTGCCGCAATGTCGCCGCGTTCGGCGCGCGGGAAGGCATAGGATGCAGAAATTGAAGCTGATTGCGGCGATCGCGTTAACCGGTTTTGCCTTGGCTGGTTCCTTGGCCGCCGGCCCGGCGGCCGCGCAGGCCTTGCCCGGCGGCTTCGTGTTCCTGCGCGACATCGATCCGACCATCCTGCAGGACATCCGCTACGCCGGCTCCAACAATTTCGTCGGCCGGCGGCTTGCGGGCTACGAGGCGGGCGAATGCGTGGTGAAGCGCCAGGTCGGTTTGGCGCTGAAGAGCGTCCAGCAGGAACTGGCCAGGCAAAAACTGTCGCTGAAAATGCTGGACTGCTACCGCCCGGCGCGGGCGTCGCACGACATGGTGATGTGGGCGCAGAACGGCCGGGAGACGCCGGCCGAGCGGCGCTACAACCCGGCCATTCCCAAGAAGGATCTGTTCCGGCTCGGCTATATCGCCGAGCGTTCCCAGCATTCGACCGGCGCAGCCCTCGACCTGACCCTGGTCGATCTGGCGGCCGACAATTCCGGCGCTTTCGATCCTGCCAAGGCCTATGCCGACTGCACCGCTGCCGTCAGCGCCCGCGCGCCGGAAGGCAGCATCGACATGGGCACCGGCTATGACTGCTCCGACGTCAAGTCGCACACCGCCGCGCGCTCGATCACGCCGGATCAACGCCGCTGGCGCAACACGCTGGTGTCCGCGATGGCGAAGCAAGGTTTTGTGAACTATTCGAAGGAGTGGTGGCATTTTTCAATGCCGGGCGCCGGCGGGCCCGCATATGATTTTCCGATCCCGCGACGTTTGAGATAAGGTCTCGTCAATCAGAAGCAGCCGGAAGCATGCCATGACCCAGCCTTCCTTCGCGACCCATGAAGTGTTCAACCAGTCGCCGCCGCTTTGCGATGTCGACCTGTTCACGACAGACCGGCCGCTGGCCGAGGCGGTCGCCGCCAATGGCGGGGCCTCGGCCGCGAAGGAATTGTCCGAATTCGGCCAGCACTGGGGCTCGGCCGCGATGGCGGAGCGGGGCCGCATTGCGAACGAGAACACGCCGAAGCTGCGGACCTTCGATTCCCGCGGCAACCGCCGCGACGAAGTCGAGTTTCATCCGGCCTATCACGAGCTGATGGCGCGCAGCGCCCATGGCGGGGTGCACAATTCGACCTGGGACGCGCAGGGCCGGCCGGCGGGTGGCGCATCGGAAGTCGTGCGCGCCGCGAAATTCTACATCGCGGCACAGGTCGAGACCGGCCATCTCTGCCCGGTCACCATGACGCGGGCCTCGGTGGCGGCGCTGGCGGCGCAGCCGGACCTGCTCGCGAAGACCATGCCCGTGATCGGCACCCGCGCCTACGATCCGACCTTCGCGCCGTGGTGGACCAAGCGGGGCATGACGCTCGGCATGGGCATGACCGAGAAGCAGGGCGGCACCGACGTTCGCTCCAACATGACCCGCGCCGAACGCGACGGCGACGCCTATCGCATCACCGGCCACAAGTGGTTCATGTCGGCGCCGATGTGCGACGCGTTCCTGGTGCTGGCGCAGGCGGAAGAAGGCCTGACCTGTTTCTTCATGCCGCGCTTCAGGCCCGACGGCTCGATCAACGCCATCCAGTTCCAGCGGCTGAAGGACAAGCTCGGCAACCGCTCCAATGCTTCCTCCGAGGTGGAATTCGTCGGCGCCCATGCGATGCGGGTCGGCGACGAGGGCAAGGGCATCCGTACCATCATCCAGATGGTACAGCTGACCCGGCAGGATTGCGCGATTGCGTCCGCCGGCCTGATGCGCTCGGGGCTGGCACACGCGCTACATCACGCCCGTCATCGCAGCGTGTTCCAGAAGCATCTCGCCGACCAGCCGCTGATGCAATCGGTGCTGTCGGACATGGCGCTGCACGTCGAAGCATCGATCGCGCTGGTGATGCGGCTCTGCCGCGCCTTCGACCAGGCGCCAAACGATCCGGGCGAGGCCGCCTATATGCGGCTGCTGACTCCAGCCATCAAGTACTGGGTCTGCAAATGCGCGCCGGGATTTCTCTACGAGGCGATGGAGTGCCTCGGCGGCAACGGCTATGTCGAAGAGGGCATTCTGGCGCGGCATTATCGGGAATCGCCGGTCAATGCGATCTGGGAAGGTTCCGGCAATGTGATGTGCCTCGACGTGCTGCGCGCGCTGTCGCGCGAGGGCGAGGCGGCCGGGGCGGTGCTGCAAGGGCTCGCCGACGAGGCCAAGGGCCTGCCCGGCGCGGGCGACGCGGTCGCGTTCATCGCCAAGGCCTTCCGCCGTCCGGACGGCGAGCGCGTCGCAAGGCTCGCGGTCGAGAGACTGGCGCTGCTGGCGGCGGCCGCAGCGCTCAACAA
>JBAQER010000308.1:0-1702 GCA_049286845.1 Bradyrhizobium sp. | reverse complement strand
CCAGGGACCTGCGGATTAACAGTCCGACGCTCTACCAACTGAGCTATCGAGGAATCGTGCGAAGGGGCGGAATTTTATGCGGTTTCCGTTGCCCAAGCAATGGAATCCGACGCGAACTATCGTAGATGCAGATGCGGAGCGTTTCGCCGGGCATGCGCTGGTGGCTGGTCGCGGTGGTCTTGGCCGCCGGGACGGCGATCGCGGTGCCGTTCCTGGTCCCGGTCGCGCACTTCATTCCCGAGATTGCGCGGATCGCGAGCGGCAGCCTCGGCCAGCCGGTCACGATCACCGACCTGAAGGTGCATGTGCTGCCGACGCCGCGCCTCGTGGCCGAGGGGGTGCGAATCGGCAAGAAGGGGGAGGTGGTGATCGGCGAGCTCGAGATCGTTCCCGAGCTGCTCTCGCTTTTCTCCGGACCGCGCGCGATACGCCTGCTGCGCGCCGAGAAGGTCGAATTGACGGAGGCGGCGCTGTCGATTCCGGACCGGATGCCGAAAGGCGGCGAGCCGGTGCCGATGCGGCGGCTGGTGCTGCGTGACGTCAGGCTGCAGCACTCGGCGCTGAAGCTGCCGCCATTCAATGTCGATGCCCAGCTGGGCAGTGGACTGGGAGTCGGAACAGCCCGCATCGATACCAGCGACGGCGCCCTCAAGCTGCTCGTCGAACCCGACGGCGCGGGCAGGACGATCGTGAAGCTCGAAGGCAGCCGATGGCGTTTGCCGCTCGCAGCCGCGCCGCTACTGTTCGACTCACTCAAAGCCGACGGCATCCTCACCGGCAAGCGGCTCGAGCTGTCGAACATCGAAGGTCGCCAGTACGGCGGCACATTGCAGGGAAGCGCGCGCGTCGGTTGGGCGAAGTCGTGGCAGGTTTCGGGCACCGCGGTGCTCGCGGGTGTGGACCTGGCCGCCGCGCAGAAGGCGCTGGGCAGGGATCCGCGGCTCGCGGGCAAGCTGGGCGCGAACGCGAAATTCGCCGCAACGGCGAAGTCTCCCGATCAGCTCGCGGGCGCACTGGCCGTCGATGGTCCGTTCAATGTCGCGGACGGCATCTATCATGGCGTCGACTTTGCCAAAGTCGGTGATCTGATCGGCGACAAAGGTGCCGGCGGCACGACGCGCTTTGACGAGTTGCGTGGCGTGCTGCAGCTGCGCGGCAAGCGGATGAGAATCAACAACCTATGCTTGAAATCCTCTGCGCTGCACGCGGCGGGATATGTCGAGGTGGCGCCTGACCAGTCCTTGACGGGCCGGCTGGACGTGGCAGTGGCGAAGACCGGGGGATTCGTCGGCGTGCCGGTCGCACTGTCGGGCACGAGGCAGGACCCGGTCGTGCGGCCGACAGCGGGCTATACGATAGGCGCTGTCGTGGGTACGGTGCTGCTGCCTGGCATCGGCACTGCGCTCGGGGCCTCGGCTGGCGGAGCCGTCGAGGGCAAGGCCGGCGACTGCAAATGACCTAGCGGATCACTTTCGCGATCGCATCGGCGACGTAGTCGATGTTCTTCGTCGTCAGCGCGGCGACGCAGATGCGGCCGGTCTCGATGGTGTAGATGGAATACTCGCTGCGCAGGCGCAGGACCTGCTCGCGCGTCAGGCCGGAGTAGGAGAACATCCCCCGCTGCTTCAGGATGAAGGAGAAGTCCGCGCCCGGAACGCGCTTGTGGATTCCCTCCACCAGCGCCTGGCGCATGGCCTTGATG
>JBAQER010000307.1:0-8721 GCA_049286845.1 Bradyrhizobium sp. | reverse complement strand
CGGCGGTGAGACTTTCTTGCCTCGCGAGGAATGGGCGAAGCCCAGGGGAAGAAAGTCTCACCGACGCCGTTGCGGTTCAGGCGATCGAGGCGTAGCCGGCCTTCGGCCAGATCAAGCCAATGAGAGGCCCGGTGCTCGCGTGCGCTGAACAGCATTTAGGAGACGTGCCAGCTATCGATCGGCCCACACAAGAAGCCGCGTATTCCCGGCGAAGGAAGAGAAAACCTAGCGTACAGAAGGGCGACCGCGTTGTCGCCGAGCAGACAGAAGACAACGCAGACGCAGCGACGCACCGGATCGTAGTTGGCCGACGAGATCGCCCGGCTCAATCGAGGTGTGAGAGGGACTGCGATGTCGCGGTCATGTCTGGCGACCGGATATCCGCGCTAATCCCAACCGAACGACGATAGACCCGTAGAGTCACCCGCCCGCGGTCGTCGCTCCATTCGGCGGCTGAATGGGGCCGAGTGTAACACCCGGTCTAAGAGCGGGGTCGGCCAGCGTCGATACGCGCGCCCAGGCGGTGCTCCCGATGGCGATGGCGCCAAGCACAGCGAACGACTCCCGCCACCATTCCGAGGGAATGCCGATGTGCGAAAGGGCAAGGGTCATATCATATCCAGCGCGTGCAGCCGGAACCGCGAATAGTAACCCAATGAGAAGGCGGACAACGGGACCGCGCGCGACGGAGAAGGCGTACCGCCCGAGAACGAGTGTAAAACCAGCCACGATGAAACCAATGACGATGGCTCCGAACGGACCCATCCCAATCTGAAATGAATAGATCCCAGCCGTGAGGCCGACGAAAAACGGCAACGCATGGATAGCGAGCCTGAACAGTGTCCAGCAAAGGACACCGAGCCCGACAATATTGAGAAGAATGCCTGTGATGATCATGGTGATGGATCCCGTCACATGGGTTGCAAGGGTCGCGCCTTCCACCACCACCACGGCGCAGTTCGAAGAATAGCCGATCCCGCGCACATTTGGAATCCCTCGCGGTCAGACTGGCCAAGCCTCAGGGCCTAACAGGCGGCGTTAGCGCGTTCGGCCCGGTCGCTGTTGTGTTGCAGAGCGGACATTGCCGCTCTGCAGGTTCGATGGATAGCAGTTCAAGTGGGGATACGACGGCGCTTACGCGCCGCCGTTGCCGAATTTCCAGACGGGGATGCCGAGCTTCCGTGCCTTGTCGGCCAGGTTCTCCTGAATGCCGGTGCCGGGGAAGACGATGACACCGATCGGCAGCACATCGAGCATCTGATCGTTGCGTTTGAAGGGCGCTGCCTTGGCGTGTTTGGTCCAATCGGGTTTGAAGGCGATTTGCGGAACCTTGCGGTGGTCGGCCCAGCGGGCGGCGATACGCTCGGCGCCCTTCGGCGAACCGCCGTGCAGCAGCACCATGTCCGCGTGCTTGGCATGGACCTGATCGAGCTTGTCCCAGATCAGGCGGTGATCGTTAAAGTCGAGCCCGCCGGTGAAGGCGATCTTCGGCCCGGGAGGCAACATGACTTCGGTGTCAGCCCGGCGCCTGGCGGCGAGGAAGTCGCGGCTGTCGATGACGGCGGAAGTCAGGGCGCGATGGTTGACCTTCGAACCGCTGCGCGGGTGCCAGTGCGATCCGGTCTGGCGGGCGAAGTGTTCGGCGGCTTGGTCCCGGAAGAGTTCCATGCTGTTGCGTCGCTCGATCAGTGTCATGCCCTCGGCGGTGAGACGCTCCAGTTCGACCGAGCGTATCTCGGAGCCATCCTGGTCACGCTGGCTGCGCTTCTGCGCCTGTTCGTTGTCGTCGAGTTCGCGTTCGATCCGCTCGTTGGCGCGGTGGAAGAGATTGACGGTCGACCATAGCAGGTCCTCAAGGTCGGGTTCGAGGCGGGTTTCGCTCAGGGTAGCGATGAGTGCGTCGAAAATGTCGGCGACGGCACTGGTGACGGCACGGGATTCGGGAAGCGGTCTCGGGTCGGGCTCGTCCTGGAAGGGTCGATAGCCATGGAGCTGGAGCTCGGTAAGGATGTGATCGGTCGGGGATGTCGCCTGCGGCGGTTCATAGGCCTGTTCGTCGTTGTCGATCGTCATGGTGGCGTCCTTTTGTCGGATCGGCCGCGCCCATCGCGGCCTTCATGGCGACGAAAGGCGGCGGGCGGACCGGACCTGCACCGCCGAGCGTAGCGACAGCGGCCGTAGCGCAGCGGAGGATGGCGGGAGCCGGCTATTTTGTTTCGCGATGTAAAGCGGCCGAAGGGCGCGACGGAAAATAGTCGGCGGATGCCATTGCGTGGCCGGACCGCTTGCCGCAGGGTCGCCCTCTCAAGAAGGCCGTGGACGCGGTCCTCTCCGCCAACAAGGAAGCTCCGAGTTCGATGGCACCTCGTCAGGGCGGAGTACCAGCCTCATCCCCTATTTCCGTCTACACCCCCGTGCTCAAGAAGCGGGCCAAGTCTTCGGGAACGAGTTGGACGCGCAACGCTGCACGTAGCGCGTCCACGTCAAAATTCCGCAGATCCTCGTTGAAGTCTCCACACCGCGGCGACAGCACGATCGCCTCGATCCCGGCCGACTGCGCCCTGTCGAACAGTCCTGCCACCGCACCATCGCCGGCCAGATCGTTGTCACGGACGACATAGAGCCGACGCAGCGTTGCCGGGAACAGGATGGCTCCGAGATGCGCGGCCGAAAGTGCTGCGACCATCGCCATATCAGGCATGACGCAGCGGGGCGACAGCATGGTCTCGATGCCCTCGCCGGCCGCCATCACGTCGCTTGCCGGGCCGAAGCGGACCGCGTGCCCGAGAAGGTGACCCATTGCGCGGCGTGGGGTATCGACCGGTGCCTTGTCGCGGCCGGACGGATCGAGCCAGGTGCGATGCGCGCCGGTGATGTGGCCTTGCAAATCGGTCACAGCCGCGATCATTGCGGGCCAGATTTCGGTCGGCGCGTCGGCGTCGGGACGATAGTAACAGCGTGGGTGGAATCGCAGGCTGTCGATGCCATTCAAGTCAGTGATCCCGCGTCCGCGCAGATAAGTTTCCACGATCGTCCCGGCAATCGATTTCGACATGGCGAACAGACGCCGTGACGATTCCGGCGAGCCGGTCGGCGCTGGAGACCAATGCGGTCGATAGTCCGACTCCGGTTCGGATCGAGGCAGGCTCAAGAAGCGTCGTGCCTCCTCAGTAACATCGTGGAAATCGACCAGACCGCAACTTTCGCGGATCACGTCGAGGAGGTCACCGTGCTCGCCGGTCGCCGCGTCGGTCCATTTGCCTGCAGGGCGGCCACCCACGTTTTTCGGTTTCAGGCGGACGAACATCGATCGGCCCGCCGTGTTCTTGACGTCGCCGACCTGCCAGTAATTGCCAACGCGACGGCCGTTGGAGAGATAGTGACGGCACACCGCCTCGGCCTCGCGCGCGAGACGATGTGCCAGATCAGCCGCGTTTCGGGCCATGGGTCACGCCACCGCCCGATTGGCGATGCGTACGACCGGATAGCGCTCCAGAACCTTGGCAAGGATCGCAGGACCGGTCGCATCGACCGGGACAAAGAAACGCAGCTTCCACGAAATGATCTCGCCGAACAGACCGTAGGCGCGCAACCGATCCCGCATCGTGTCGGTGAAGCCAGTCAACTCGACCCGGTTCGCGCCCATCACGCGGACACGGCGAAGCTGGAGTGCCTCAGTGAGATCGACAATTGTCTTGCCATCCAGCAATGCCGTGAAGGCGGCATCGGGCGCGAGGCTCGACGTGCCGGTTTCCGTCGCGGTCGCCACCCACGCGGGTGAGACCTTGCGACCGATGATACGCTCGCCTGTGTCGGTCTGCAGCCGGTAGACGCGGGTCGACTCGTTCGGCAGACGCTTCCAAATCGGCAACAGCAAACCAGCAACGATGTGGATCTCGCTGTCGGTGAACTCCGGAACCTCGGCGATTTCGACCTCCCAGGCGCGGGCGAAGGTGCCGCGGTCGACTTCACGCCAATGGGTCTGCGGCATCATTGCCAGAGGTATGGTGTGATGTTCCATCGGGCGGATCAGGCGAACCCGGCGTTCGACCTCGCCATCGTCGAGCATGAGGCTGCGGGCCGGAACCTGTACGGCGGCACGGCCGGACTGGCTGTTGACCAGAAGAACCGCGCGAGGATTGAAGAGACGCTCCAGCGCCTCATCAAGCGTGACCGGCCGGTTACGTTCGCGCTTAACGATTGTGAGCAGCCGAGTCTCGGCGGACGTTCCGGGATGGGCATAGATCGTCTGCCGGCCAGTGACGACGAAGCTCTCAGCGGTCAACGTCTCCAGCCCGATATCATACGTGCCGGACGCGATTGCGCCCTCGATCCGCGCGGTCAGCAACTGTTCGAACGCGGTAAACAGGATGTTCTGGAGATCGATGGTCAGCGCCAACAGCCGATTGAGAAACGTGGTGATCGGCGGCAGTTCGTCCTTGATGCCGTTGTCATCAGTGAGCTTGAGGCCCGTGGAATCCTCGAACATCTGAAGCGAGCAATCTCTGACCTTGCCAGTGACCAGCAGGACGTAGAGCTGCCGCAGCGCATCCCGCGCGTAGTGGCTCTCCAGGTTGTCTTCAGGCCTAAAGAGACCCTGCCCGCCGGTCTGGCGCTGTCCCTTGGTAATAGCGCCCAACGTGTCGAGACGCCGCGCGATGGTCGAGAGGAAGCGCTTCTCGGCCTTCACATTGGTCGCAATGGGCCTGAACAGCGGCGGTTGTGCCTGGTTGGTGCGGTTGGTACGGCCCAGTCCCTGGATGGCCGCATCGGCCTTCCATCCCGCTTCCAGAAGATAATGGACTCTGAGCCTTCGGTTCCTTGCCGCGAGGTCAGCGTGATAGGAACGCCCGGTACCGCCCGCGTCGGAGAAGACGAGGATGCGTTTCGTGTCATCCATAAATGCCTGGGTCTCGCCAAGGTTGGCGGAGCCGGCGCGGTTCTCAACGACCAATCGATCGACGCCATCAGATCCGGTCTTGCGGATGATCCGTCGGGAGCGACCGGTGACTTCCGCGACTAAATCGGTGCCGAAGCGCTGCACGATCTGGTCGAGCGCACCGTGCACCGGCGTCAACGACGCCAGTTTCTCGATCAACCTGTCGCGCCGCGTGACGGCCTCCCGGCTCTGCACCGGCTGGCCATCGCGATAGACTGGACGCGACGACAAATTGCCTTCGCCATCGGTAAACGGCTCGTAGAGCTGGGTCGGGAAGCTATGCGACAGATAATCCAGCACATATTCGCGCGGCGTAATGTCGACCTGCACGTCGCCCCATTCCTCGGTCGGAATTTCGGCAAGGCGGCGTTCCATCAACGCCTCGCCAGTCGAGACGATCTGGATCACGGCGGCATGGCCGTCCCCGAGATCGCGTTCGACGGATGCGATCAACGACGGCGTCTTCATCGCCGTGATGAGATGGTTGAAGAAGCGCTGTTTTGCCGATTCGAACGCGGACCTGGCCGCGGATTTTGCCTGCGCGTTGAGCGTGCCCGTTGCACCCGTGATGTTCGCCGCCCGCATGGCGGCTTCGAGATTGTTATGGATGATCGAGAAGGCCCCCGCATAGGCATCGTAGATGCGGATCTGTTCGTCGGTCAGCCGGTGCTCGACCAATTCGTACGCGACGCCCTCATAGGAAAGGGAGCGAGCCGTATAGAGGCCAAGCGCTTTCATATCGCGGGCGAGCACTTCCATTGCCGCGACGCCGCCTGCCTCGATCGCCTCGACGAACTCGCTGCGCGTCGCGAACGGAAAGTCCTCGCCTCCCCACAAACCGAGGCGCTGGGCGTAGGCGAGGTTATGAACTGTGGTGGCTCCGGTCGCCGAGACATAGACGATGCGCGCGTTCGGCAAAGCATGCTGAAGGCGAAGCCCGGCGCGGCCCTGCTGCGACGCGGCCTGGTCGCCGCGGTCGCCCTTGCCGCCGGCCGCGTTCTGCATCGCGTGAGACTCGTCGAAGATGATGACACCGTCGAAATCGGAGCCCAACCATTCCACGATCTGTTTGACCCGCGAAACTTTCTCGTCCCGCGCGTCGGAGCGCAGCGTGGCGTAGGTGGTGAAAAGGACGCCCTGCTCCAGCCGGATCGGCATCCCCTGCCGGAACCGCGAGAGCGGCGTCACCAAAAGCCGTTCGACGCCGAGCGCCGACCAGTCGCGCTGGGCGTCCTCGATCAGCTTGTCGGACTTACTGACCCACACCGCACGGCGGCGGCCCTTCAGCCAGTTATCGAGCAGGATGCCGGCGACCTGACGGCCCTTGCCCGCGCCGGTGCCATCTCCGAGAAACCAGCCACGCCGGAATTGCACGGCATTGTCAGCATCGTCGCGCGCCGCGCAGACGAGGTCAAAAGTCTCATCGACGGTCCATGATCCCGCGAGGAACTGAGAGTGGGCTTCGCCCGCATAAATGACGGACTCAAGCTGCGCGTCGGACAGCAGGCCGCTGGTAACGACATCAGTCGGAAGATGCGGCCGATAGGACGGGATCGGTGGTGCCACCGACGCCATGGCGGCGGATTGTACCAGCTTAGTGGGATGTGGCTGAGAGCCGGGAATACAGACCGATTGAAGCGCGTATTCTTCATAGAGCGCCTCGGTGATCCGGCCGCTCTCAGCCGGTGTCCATGCGACGGTCTCATAAGCGAGCACGGCCGCGGGATCCGACGTGGGAGCCGCGATGCCGGAGGGGCGCACGGCATAGGCACGGACGGTTCGCGGAATGGCCGGGCGCGCGATCGACGGCGCGGCAACAGCCATCGTCATCGGCAACCGTGGTGGAACGCAATCCGTGATCCATCCAAGCAGCGTGGCAATGTCCGGCGCGACGTCAGGAGACGGGAGAAATACTGTCGCATCGGTCGGCGGGAACCGGTCGATCACGGTCAGCCGGGTCTCGATGGTCGTCCCATGTTTGGCGAACACCGCGCCGGCAATAGCGGCGCTGAAGACGACGCGCCCACGTTCCCCCAACCGGATGAAGGCATCGCTCCAAACCGGATTGTCCGGCGAACAACTGGCCCCGGTGATGGCGACCAACCGGCCGCCCTCGGGCAGCCGCGCCAGGGCCGACGCAATATGTCGCAAGGCAGCGTCCGCCATGCGGCGATCGACGTTGGCGACGGCCGAGAATGGCGGGTTCATCAGCACGACGTTTGGCGTGACACCAGCGTCGAGATGATCGTCGATCTGCGCGGCGTCAAAACGGGTGACGGCGATGCCGGGAAAGAGAAGCGAGAGAAGCTCCGCGCGGGTTTCGGCGAACTCATTGAGAACGAGCGATGCACCCGAAAGCTCGGCCAGGATCGCCAGCAGACCCGTGCCGGCCGAAGGCTCCAGCACGATGTCATCAGGTGTGATAGCAGCCGCAGCGCTCGCCGCAAGCCCAAGCATAATAGGCGTGCTGAACTGCTGAAGCGCCTCACTCTCTTCGGAACGGCGGGTGTGGGTGGGAAGCAGACCGGCGATCTTTGCCAGCATAGGCAACATTGCGGCCGGAGACGCGGCACGCGTGCGCATGGCCGGACCGAACTTGCGAACGAACAGGACGCTGGCCGCTTCGCAGGCATCGTAAGCCATCTTCCAGTTCCATCCGCCATCAGCGTCGGAGGCCCCAAAGGCGTTTTCCATCGCCTTGCGCAGCATCGCCGCATCGATGCGCTGACCGCGCTCGAGATGCAGAAGAAGATGATGCGCGGCGCTAGCGATCGCGCCGACCTTCGTCACAGAACTGAACGCAACGGAGAGCGGCGCAGCAGCGACAGCGGCCACGGAGATGGAAGTCGATGTCATGGGGGTAACCTCGAAAGAGCTGGGGAAGGATCGAGCCGCGGGGCGCTCTCTCGACCGCGCCGACTCAAACCCGTCCCGGCCCGACTCTCCCTCTCAAAGCCCGAGGATGCGGACGGTGTAACGCCCGCACTGATCTCGGCGCGCACGGGGCCTTGTTGGCTGCCAAACTCTCCTCAGCACGGTGCGCGTATTCGCGCTGCTTCTGGTCGAACGCAATGCCGTCAATGGCGGGCTCGGGTGTCGATTGTGGATCGTTCATGATGGTTCTCCTGAAATGGAAAGAGCCCGGCGCGGTGGCCGGGCTCGATGAGGTGAAGTGGGCAAGGCGGTTGGAGCGGCGGGTCAGGCGGCCCGTCCCTCGACGACGTCGGCACCGACTTCATCCTCGGTGACGTCTTCGAGGCGCACGTTGGAATAGTGATGTTGTCCCAACCAGCATTCCGCGGCGTTACGGTTTTCGGCAAGATGAAGCAGTTCGGCGGTACCGGCGTGTTCCTGGAGGATGCGCACGGCACCGATGGCGGGGCGTTCGATGATCTCAAATTGGAGATCGTCATCGACGGAATGCGTACGCAAAATATTCATCAGCACCACACCACCACTCGCGAAATCACCCTTATGGAGGGTGACGCTGGCGGGCGACGTATAAGTTGGCCGATCTCGCTGTGGCTCCTTCTTGACGAGACGCGCGACGCCGTTGCGATTTGCCACGCGGCGAGCTTCTTGTTGAAGCGCGCGGGGGGCTTCGGCGTGCCATCGGAGTATCGGATCAATGAGCCGAGCGGGGCATTGTCGTAGACGTTGTGAGCAGACATGGACGTTCTCCTGAAACGATGAAAGCCCGGCGGGTTCCTGCCAGTGCAGGGCCGGGCTTGTGGATGGGACTGGTTGGAGACAGGTTCCTGCGGAGCGGCTGTCGCCGCCCC
>JBAQER010000306.1:0-7925 GCA_049286845.1 Bradyrhizobium sp. | reverse complement strand
GTCCGCGACGACCTGCAGGTCGTGCTCGATGCCTCCACCCCGGACGAGGTGGGGTTTTCCGCCAGCGAGCGCACCATGCTGCGCAACATCCTCGGCCTGCATGAGCGGCGCATCGCCGACGTGATGGTTCCTCGCGCCGACATCGTCGCGGTCAAGCGCGACATTCCGCTCGGCGAATTGATGGGCCTGTTCGAAAGCGCGGCGCATTCGCGGCTGGTGGTTTACAACGAAACCCTCGACGATCCCGAAGGCATCGTTCACATCCGCGACCTCCTGGCGTACATGACCGCGAAAGCGCGGGTGCCCGACACCAGCAAGGCCAAGCGGAAGAAGCCGCCGCCGGCGGGGCTCGACCTGCGCGCAATCGATCTCGCGATGCCGCTGGCGGACGCGGGCATCATCCGCAAACTGCTGTTCGTGCCGCCGTCGATGCGGGCGATCGATCTGTTGGCGCAGATGCAGGCTTCGCGCATTCACCTGGCGCTGGTGGTGGACGAATATGGCGGAACCGACGGACTGGTCTCGATCGAGGATATCGTCGAGCAGATCGTCGGCGAGATCGACGACGAGCATGACAGCGACGAGCCGCCGGCAATCGTGCGGCAGGCGGACAATTCCTTCATCGCGGATGCGCGCGCCAGCCTCGACGATGTCCGCACCGTGATCGGCGAGGAATTCGTCACCGGCGAGGCCGGCGAGGAAGTTGAAACGCTCGGCGGCTATCTGGTGACCCATGTCGGCCGCCTGCCGGTGCGCGGCGAGGTGATTTCGGGTCCCGGCAATTTCGAAATCGAGGTGCTCGACGCCGATCCGAGGCGCGTCAAGCGGCTGCGCATCGCCACCCGCAGGGAACGTCCCGCGGCGCGCGCGACGCGCGAAAGCCGCCGCCGCGACGCGACGCCGGAGGCCGGTTCACCGCAGGCCAACGACAATGCGAACCCGACATCCGGCGATGGAGCCGGCTCGCAGTGAACCCAACAGACAAACTCCGCGCCGCCGGTCTTGCGATCATCCTGTCATGGGGCTGGAAGCGCGCCGCCATTGCACTGGTCGCGGGCGCATTGTCGGCCCTGGCGATGGCGCCGTTCAATGCCTGGCCGGTGCTGTTCGTGACTTTTCCGGCCATGGTCTGGCTGATCGATGGCGCGGGCGCTGGACGCTGGCGCGGCGTGCCGGCGGCGGCGATATCAGGCTGGTGGTTCGGCCTCGGTTATTTCGTGCCGGGCCTGTACTGGATCGGCTATGCGTTCCTGGTCGATGCCTCCACCTTCGCCTGGCTGTTGCCCTTTGCCGTCCTCGGCCTGCCCGCTTATCTGGCGCTGTTCACCGCGCTGGGCTTCGCACTGGCGCGCCTGATCTGGACCGCCGACGCTTCACGCGTGGTCGCACTCGCGGCAAGCCTGACGGCGAGCGAATGGCTGCGCGGCCATGCGCTGTCCGGCTTTCCGTGGAATGCGTTCGGCTATGCGCTGACCGAGCCGCTGGCGCTGGCGCAGACGGCCTCGCTGATCGGGCTGTGGGGCCTGACGTTCCTGAGCGTGGCGATCTTCGCAAGCCCCGCCGTTCTGATCGATGGAGCTTCGGCCGGCCGGCGGCCGTGGATCGCGCCTGCCCTGGCGCTGTTGCTGCTGGTCGCGATGGGAGTTTTCGGCGTCGCGCGCTTGTCGCTGCAGCCGACCGCTATGGTCGCCAAGGTAAAGCTGCGAATCATGCAGCCCAACCTGCAGCAGGACGTCAAATTCAATTATGCCGCCAAGGCGGAGGTGATGCAGAAATACCTGACGCTGTCCGATCGCGCCTCGGGGCCGCAATCCACCGGCGTGCGCGACGCCAGCATCCTGATCTGGCCGGAATCGGCGTTTCCGTTTTTCCTGACCCGCGAAGCCGATGCGATGGCGCAGATCGCCGAGCTCCTGCCCAAGGGCACGATCCTGATCACCGGTTCGGTGCGGGCGCCCGATTTGCCGCCCGGCGTCAGAATCACGCGGGCCTATAATTCGATCTACACCATCGATCACGACGGCAGCGTGCTGTCGGTCTACGACAAGCTGCATCTGGTGCCGTTCGGCGAATATCTGCCGTTCCAGGACTGGATGGAAAGACTCGGCTTCGTACAACTTACCAGGGTTCAGGGCGGGTTCATTGCGGGCACGCGACGCCGTCCGATGGAGATACCGAACGCGCCGCGCATGCTACCTTTGATTTGCTATGAAGCTATATTTCCCGAAGACGTTGCGTCGCGCGAAGACCGCCCCGGCTGGATGGTCAACCTGACCAATGACGGCTGGTTCGGAATCTCGACCGGGCCCTATCAGCACCTGCAACAGGCGCGCGTTCGCGCGATCGAACAGGGCTTGCCGATGGTACGTGCGGCAAACACCGGAATCTCGGCCGTCATCGATCCATCGGGACGGATCGTCGCGCGGCTCGGTCTCGGCGTCGAAGGCGTGCTGGATTCCGCCCTGCCCGCCGCCATTGCGCCGACGATTTACGCGCGCATCGGCGATATTCCTGCCGCGATCCTGGTCGCCGCCGCCTTGCTTGTGGTGCTTCGGCGGCGCGTTGCCAAGCAAGCGTCCTGACGCCGGCACGATCCCGGTTGATTCCGATCGCCGGCAGCTTGGCTGGGCGCCCGGAAATCCGCAGTTGACAGATCGACTATGCCATTCGCATTCTGCGCCCCGCTGACCGAGAGTCCCGGTCTATTCATTGCTTGAATTGTCTGCATTCGTGCCGACGCGTCCGAGCAGGATTTGACGGTACCGGCGCCTGAGGCATACTTCGTTTGCCTCATCCTGCAGGCGCGATCCCAAGGAGTGTTGGACATGTCGACCAAAGCGCCCAACCCTGTTGACAAATATGTCGGCAGTCGTGTGCGCATGCGCCGCATCATGCTCGGCATGAGCCAGGAAAAGCTCGGCGAAGCATTGGGCCTGACGTTCCAGCAGGTTCAGAAATACGAGAAGGGCACCAACCGGGTCGGGGCCAGCCGCATTCAACAGATCTCCGAAATTCTTCAGGTGCCGGTTTCGTTCCTGTTCGAGGGAGGCCCGAGCGGCATCCCGAGCGCCGGAGGTTTCGGCGAGGGCACCTCGCCGGCCTACATTTCCGATTTCCTGGCGACCTCGGAAGGGTTGGCACTGACCCGTGCGTTCACCCGGATCACCGATGCCAAGCTTCGGCGCAGCATCGTCGAACTGGTCGAACAGATCGCCGCGCGCGAAGCACCCGACAAGCGCTAGATTGTCATTCCGGGATGCGCCTCTTGGCGCAAGCCCGGAATCCATACTCCCGATCGTGGTTATGGATTCCGGGCTCGCTCGCTTCGCTCACGCCCCGGAATGACGAGAGTCTCAGAGGCAACCACATGCTGACCACAGCCGATCCTTTCGATTCCAGAGCCATCCTCGACGGCATCCGCCGCTGGGTCGAAATCGAGACGCCGACGGAAGCGCCCGAACAGGTGAACAAGCTCGCGGCCCTGGTCGCGGAGGGCTATCGCGACTTGCCCGCCACCATCGAGCGCATCGCCGGACATTCCGGCTGCGGCGATCATATCGTGGCACGTTCGTCATGGGGCCAGGACGCGCCGGGAATCCTGGTGCTGAGCCATCTCGACACGGTCCATCCGATGGGATTCATCGAACGCCTGCCGTTCAGAATCGAGGGCAACAGCGCCTTCGGTCCCGGCATCTACGACATGAAGGGCGGCGCCTATCTGGCCTATCACGCGTTCAGGCAGCTTGCGGCGAGTGGCGAGCGATCGCCGCTCGGCGTGACCCAGCTCTATGTTTCCGACGAAGAAATCGGCAGCCCGACCTCGCGCGCACTGATCGAGGCCGAGGGGCGCAAGGCGAAATATGTGCTGGTGACCGAGCCTGCCCGCGACGGCGGCAAGATCGTCACCGGGCGCAAGGGCGTCGGACGCTTCGATGTCTTCGTCAAGGGCGTCCCGGCCCATGCCGGCACGCGTCCCGAGGACGGCCGCAGCGCGATCCGCGAACTCGCCAACATCATTCAGACGCTGGAAGCCATGAACGACTTGAAGCGCGGCGTGACCGTCAATGTCGGCGTCATCAGAGGCGGCAGCAGGCCCAACGTCATTGCGGAAGAGGCCTATGCCGAGGTCGACCTGCGCGTTCCCACCATGGCGGACGCCGACGATCTCGTTGCCAGGATCCTCAACCTGACATCGCGGTCCGAAGGGGTGAGCGTCAAGGTGTCAGGCGAACTGAACCGTCCGCCCTACGAGAAAGGCAATGCCGGCGCCGCGCTCTACGAACACGCCAAGGCGCTCGCCGCGGAAATCGGCTTCGACCTGGTCGACACCTTCACCGGCGGCGGCTCCGACGGCAATTTCACCGCGCCCCATACCGCGACGCTCGACGGCCTCGGCGTCGATGGCCAGGGCGCGCATACCCATTACGAGCAGATGTACATTTCATCGATCGAGCCGCGAACCCGGTTGCTGCATCGGCTGTACCAGACGCTGCGATGAGTATCGCCCCCCGCGATCCGGCCGGTCACGATCCGTCGCCCGACGATGGCGCCGATGCCCATGCGCCCCGCTCGTTTTTCGGACGGCGCAAGGGTCACAAGCTCCGCATCCATCAGGCCGATCTGATCGAGCACTTGCTGCCGCGCCTTGCGCTCGACATCGCCGGTCCGAGCCCGCCTGGCCTCGCCGGGCTGTTCGATCCGCCGGCCGACGAGGTCAGGCTCGAAATCGGTTTCGGCGGCGGCGAGCATCTGATTGCGGAAGCCCGCGCCTTTCCGGATACCGGCTTCATCGGCTGCGAGCCCTACGTCAACGGCATGGCGAAGATCCTGACGCAGATCGAGGCGCAGAATATCGGCAACATCCGGCTGTTCGCCGGCGATGCCGCCGAGCTGGTGGCCTGGGCGCCACCGCGCTCGCTCGATCGAATCGATCTGATCCATCCCGATCCCTGGCCGAAGCGGCGGCACTGGAAGCGGCGCTTCGTGCAGGACGCAACCGTCGCCGCCATGGCGCGTGTGCTGAAGCCGGGCGGCGAATTCCATTTTGTCAGCGATATCGCCGACTACTGCGCCTGGACGCTGGCGCATCTGTCGCGCTCGCCCGATTTCGTCTGGACCGCGGAGAAGGCCTCCGACTGGCGGCTGCCGTGGCCCGGTTACACCATGACGCGCTACGGCGTTAAGGCCGAGCGCGAAGGCCGCCAGGCTGCGTATCTGCGGTTTCGAAGGATCGGCTAACTAACCAAGGTCATTCCGGGGCGCGCGTTAGCGCGAACCTCAGATGTGCAATTGCACATCGGGGAATCTCGAGATGATTTGGGGAATGAGATTCCGGGTTCGATGCTCCGCATCGCCCCGGAATGACGGGAAGAAGCTACTGCTTCGCCGCTTCGGCCATCCGCGCCTTGTGGACATCGGTTGCTTCCCACACCATGCGCTTGCCGCGCTCGCGGCCCAGAAGCTCGATCGGGTCGTGATTGTCGATGTGTCCGAACTGCCCCTTGTAGACGCTGTAGCCGCACAGTTCCTGCAAACGCCGCGGAAACCGCCGCGCGGTCTCATGGGGAATGCCGAGCTGGAGGTTTTCCTGCTGCCGCATCCAGCCCCAGCAATAGGCGCAGGAAAACGCAAAGCGCCTGCCATCGCTGGTGTTGGCGCCGCCGCCGTGCCAGAGCGCGCTGTCGAACAGCATCACGCTGCCGGCCGCCATGGTCGCGGTGACGGCGTCGTAGTCCTTGCCGTATTCCGGCGAGGAAGCGTACTTGTGACTGCCCGGCAGGATCCGCGTGGCGCCGTTGTCGTCCCTGAAATCCGACAGCGCCCAGATCGCATTGAGCGTGATCGGGATGTGCGGCCGCGGCAGCGGAATCAACTGCGTGTCCTCGTGGATCGGCTGCGCCTCCTGGCCGGGACCGAGCACCAGCGAGCAGAAAGACGACAGCAGGCATTCCTTGTCGAGCACCCGCTCGACCACCGGCAGCACATTCTCGTGCAGCGGCACTTCCCAGAAGATGTCGTCATAGGTCAGCAGATTATTGATGCGGACGGTCTTGAATCCCTCGAACGACGTCTTGGCGGGGCCGAGATTGTGTTCGCGCTCGATGCGCTCCAGCGCCTGCTTCAGCCCCTCGACCAGCGAGGGAGCGGCGGCACCCTCGATCACGGTGTATCCGTCGTCGCGGATCCTGTCGGCATGCAATTGAACGTCGGCTTCATCAAGCATTTCGTTTTCTCCCGATGGCGCTGTGCCGCGCCTGTAACGGCAACATAGCGTGCCGGTTTGGGAGAGGGAAAGTGCTTCGCCCCGGAATGACGGTTGCGTTTCAGGCCGATTGGCGGGTCCGCCAGAACCTCACCACCCCCTCGGCGGTCGACGGCATCAGCCGCGCGAAATTCACGCGCGCGCCCTCGATGTCCGCCGGCGAGGCTACCCGGTTTTTGCCCAGCCGAAGCAGGATCAGGGCGCGCACGGTGGCCCATTCAAGACCGATGGTCTTGCCGACGATCAGGATCGGATCGTAGCGGTCGCCCGAAATCAGGCGGTCGAGGGTTGCGATCTTCACCGCCGCCATCGCCGACAGCGCGGCAACGGATTCCTCGTACTTGTGGTCCTTGGCAAAGCCGAGCAGCGCGGCTTCGTTCAGCTCACCGGCGCCGTGCAGCCCAAGGAACGTACGCTGCGCCGGCGCGAAGTCGCGGCGGCTCTCGACCCGCTCGGTCATGCCGGAGATATCGCTCATCGCCTGCTTGATTTCGGCCCGGCGGTCGGGCCTCGCCACTTCGAGCAGGCGGCGGCGGATGACGTCGATCGACCCTGCCAGCAGATCCTTCAGCTGCGGCGCCGAAAGGTCGGCGCGCTGGCCGACCGCGAGCGTCAGCACCGCGTCCTGGCCGGCGCGTTTGATCAGGCTGGAATATCCGTCATGCGAAAACAGCGCCCCGGCATTGCCGGCGGCGCGCCTGACGACCTCGCGATCGCCGCGCTGCACGATGACATCGGTGAGATCGGGCGAAAGCATCCGCCGCTCCGACATCGCCAGCAGGTGGCCCTGGCCCTTGGCGCGTGCGATTTCAACCAGCGCCTGCTCGTCGATGACCGGCGACCGGCGCAACAGCGGGCCTGCGACCGAGATCTCGTCTTCGCGCGCGAGTTGTCCGACCAGCCCGCGTGGCGCATTGGCGAGGATCGACAGCCGTTCGGCCAGATCGGCACGCACGGCGAGCCCGGTGTGCGGAACGAGGCCGCTGAGGACGCCGTCGAACAGCTCGACGTGGTCGGGCCGGAATTTCGCCGCCCCCTCCAGGAACAGCTCCGCGATCCGCCGCGCGGCGTCGGCGCGGCGTTTGGGATCGCCACGTCTGACGATGTCATCAAGCCCGGGGATCAGCGATATGGCGGCGCTCATCGAAAACACACTCAAAACCCGCCGGATTGGGGGGTTTTTCGGAACCTAGGTGGGGTTCGTGAAGGAAGGGTTAGATTCCGGGACCCAGGTGAAAACCGCCTAGAATCGCTGGCTTCCAGGCCTCGCGGGCCTTGCCGGATCGCGGAAAAACCGCTATATCAACCGCAACTTATGGTTCTCATACGATCGCGTATTGAGAGTGGGCCCCTTCCGGACCCGCTCTTTTTTATTACCTGAAGAAGCCTGACGCGGATGCCGCCGCCGGGCTCCCCTCGGGTAGCACCGCCGGACCGCTTGAATACCGGCTAACTCACTGCAAGTAAACAGATTTTGACCCTGGACATGACCGATCCGACTGCTGGTTCCGTGGATGCCGATCTGCTGGCCGAGCCGCGCCTCGTGGTCGAGCCGGGCGCGGCGGCGCGGGTGTCGGCGGTGGCCGGTCCGGTGCTGCAGGGGATGGGCTACCGGCTGGTGCGGATCAAGATATCCGGGGAATCCGGCTGCACGGTCCAGATC
>JBAQER010000305.1:0-11860 GCA_049286845.1 Bradyrhizobium sp. | reverse complement strand
GGCATTCATCATGTCGAGGCCGCGGGCAAAGCAGGAATAGGTGTGGAAGATGTTGCCGGCCTCGTCGCGGAAGAACACGCTGATCCCCGGGGCTTCCTCGATGCCGAAGCCGCTGGTGCCGAAATTATAGACCTTGGCGCCTGACTTGATCTGGTCGGGCGTAAACGAGACGGCGTAGTCGTAGTTGAAGTCATTGTCGGCCGACGACAGCCAGTCGAAGGTCCAGCCCATCCGCTGCTTGAAGGCCTGTAGTTTTCCGAGCGGCGCGCGCGATATCGCCACCAGCGTGGTGTCGCGCGCGGCCAGATGCGGGATCATGCGCTCGAACCCGTCGGCCCAGAACGAGCAACTCTTGCAGCCCTCGGTCCAGTCCGGCGCGAACATGAAATGCTGCACCACGAGCTGGCTGCGCCCGGCAAACAGGTCGGCGAGGGTCTGCTTGCCCGCAGGACCGTCGAACAGATAGGCCTTGTCGACCTTGACCCAGGGCAGCGCGCGGCGCTCTTCGCTGAGGCGATCTCGCGCCTGGGTATATTCCTTCTCATGCGCCATATGCGCCTTGCGGGCCTCGATCCATTCCTCGCGCGAGACGATCTTGTGCGGTTGCATGGCTGGCTCCTGTCATGGGGTAAATCAGGCGAGATAATTTTCGAGCTTGCCGAGTATATCGCTCCATCCGCGTTCGTGGCCGTCGCGCGCGGCTTCGTCGAAAAATCGTTCATGGTGCAGCGTCAGGAGCGTGCCGCCGCCATCCGGCTGCAGCGACACCGTGACCTGCGATTCCCGCAAACGATCCCGAGTCAAGACGGTCCGTCGACCGGTCGCCTCAGTATCGGTAGTTCGGCCGGCCGCGCCGCTGCCGGTCGAAGGCAACGCGCGGATTGATGTTGCAATAGACGCGCCGCCCCGAGGCGGACGCCATGCATTGGGCATAGCTCCGGTAGGAGCAGTCGCCGGGAAAGCCCCAGCCGCCACCCTGAATGCAATAGGGGTAATCGTACGCGGCGGCGGGCGTGGAGCCGGCCATCGTGCTGGCGCCGGCGGCCAGCAAAACCAACATTGCCAACTTTGCATTGCGCATGATCGGATCTCCTCCCGCGTTGGTTATACCGGCTGCCGGGTCGCTTCGTTTTCAAAACATCGCGACCCGGCGGAGGGTTCCGGCCGCGCCTCAATCGACGTGCACGCCGGCGGCCTTGACCACCTTCTCCCACTTTTGGGTTTCGGCCACGATCATCTTGCCGAACGCCTCCGGCGTACCGATCAGCGGCTCGCCGCCGAGTTCGATCAGCCTCGCCTTGATCGCGGGCTCCGCCAGCACCGCGTTCATCTCCTTGTTCAGCTTCTCGATGATTTCCTTCGGCGTGTTCTTCGGGGCCGCCGCGCCGAACAGCGCGCTCGCCTCGTAGCCGGGAACGGTGTCGGCGAGAACAGGCACGTCGGGCAACAGCGAGGACCGCGCCGTCGAGGTCACCGCCAGCGCGCGCACGGAACCGGCGCGGATATGCTGGAGGATCGAGGGCATGTTGTCGAAGATCACCTGGACCTGGCCGCCGAGCAGGTCGGTGAGCGCGGGCGCGGAGCCCCGGTAGGGAACGTGCTGCATCTTGACGCCCGACATCATCATGAACATCTCGCCGGACAGATGCACCGAGGTGCCGTTGCCCGACGACGCCAGGTTCACCTTGCCCGGATTGGCCTTCACATAGGCGATGAACTCGGCCACCGTCTTCGCCGGCACGTCCTTGTTGACCGTCATCACGTTCGGCACGCGATTGAACGCCGCAATCGGCGCGAGGTCGCGAACGACGTTGAATTTCAGGTTGGTGTAGAGCGAGGCGTTGATGTAATTGGCGGGATTGACGAACAGAAGCGTGTAGCCATCCGGGTCGGCCTTGATCACCGACTCGGTGGCGATGTTGTTGCCGGCGCCGGGCTTGTTCTCGATCACGAATTGCTGGCCGAGCCGCTCGGACAGCCGCTGGCCGAGCAGGCGTGCAATGATATCCGTCGCTCCGCCCGGCGGATAACCGACCACCCAGCGCACCGGCCGGGTCGGATAATCCAGCGCCGCGGCGCTGCCGATCGAAGCGATTGCCGAAATACCCATTGCGATCAGACAAATCGCGGTGCGACGTGAGGCCATGCAGTTTTCTCCCCGCGGCCGCGTCGTGTCGCGCGGTCCGCATCTGTTGAATTGACAACGGCGTGGGTTGTAACAAACAAAGCGTGAGGCGACCAGTGGCGACGGCGCGCGCCGGACCGCGACGAAAGGATATTCGATGGCTGTCAAGGTTACCGCGCTCGATCATATCGTGATCAATGTCGCGGATGTGGCGCGCTCGGCCGAATGGTACCGAAGAATCCTCGGCATGGAGATCAAGGTGTTCGATCCCGGTCCGGGCAAGACGCCGCGGACGTCGCTGGTGTTCGGAAACCAGAAGATCAACGTGCGGCCGCTGGACGCCGACAAGGTCGACTGGTTCACCGCGGACCATGAAACCGCCGGCAGCGACGACCTTTGCTTTCTCACCGCGAGCACGCCGGAACAGGTGGTCGCGCATCTCGAGGCCTGCGGCGTCGCGATCGAGGAAGGTCCGGTCGCGAAACAGGGCGCCCGCGGCACGCTGCAATCGGTTTATTGCCGGGATCCCGACGGCAGCCTGATCGAAATTTCGTCGTATCAACGAGAGGCGTAGGCCCCTCCCCGTCATGTATGGACGGCTCCGCAATTGCGGATTTGCCCCGCGCCCGATCCGGTGGCAGAAAGGCCCCCAAGCAAGAACGCTGAAAGCAGCCGGCAAGGCTGCGCGGGAGGATCTGATGCAGAATTCACAGGCAGCGCCGGGCATCGTCGGGCCATTCGCGGGGCTTGACGTACCGTGGCTGCTGCGGATGCGGGCCGAGACGCGGCGCAACCATCCGTTCCTGATCTGGGCGCCGTTCGATGCGCCGGCGCGGATCTGGGCTTACGGCGAATTTCACGACCGCGTCGGCGCGCTGGCCGCGGGGCTGGCCGCGCGCGGCATCAAGCCCGGCGAATATGTGCTGATCCATCTCGACAACTGCATCGAGGCGATGCTGGCCTGGTTCGCCTGCGTCGAGCTCGGCGCCATTGCGGTGACCACCAACACCCGCTCGGCGCCGGCGGAAATGGAATATTTCGCCGGTCATTGCGGCGCGGTGGCCGCGATCACGCAGCCGGCCTATGCCGCGATGGTATCGGCGCATTGCCGGAACCTGCGCTGGATCGCGGTGATATCGCATGATGCCGGCGCAGCGCCTGCGCAAGGCTCGAGCCCCGGGCGCAGCGACAGCTTTGAGGCGCTGTTCGCCGACAGCGCCGACCGGCCGCGCCGCTTGACCGATCCGTTCGCGCCGTGCAGCGTGCAATATACCTCCGGCACCACGTCCCGCCCGAAGGCGGTGCTGTGGACCCACGCCAATGCGCTGTGGGGCGCCAAGATCAACGCCGCGCACCAGGATTTGCATCAAGGCGACGTGCATCAGACCTATCTGCCGCTGTTCCACACCAATGCGCTGGCCTATTCGATGCTGGCGAGCCTGTGGGTCGGCGGAACCTGCGTGATCCAGCCGCGGTTTTCTGCAAGCCGGTTCTGGAGCGTGGCGCTGGAGCACGGCTGCACCTGGACCTCGACGATCCCGTTCTGCATGAAGGCGCTGCTGGAACTTGAGATCCCGAAGAATCACAAGTTCCGGCTGTGGGGCTCGGCGATCAACGATCCGCCGCCGTTCGCCGCCTTCGGCATCAAGACCATCGGCTGGTGGGGCATGACCGAAACCATCACCCACGGCATCGTCGGCGAGGTCGACCAACCCAATATTCCGATGTCGATCGGCCGCGCGGCGCCGGAATATGCGATCCGCATCACTGGCGATGACGGCTCCGCGACCAAGGTCGGCGACACCGGCAACCTGCTGATCAAGGGCATTCCCGGATTGTCGCTGTTCCAGGAATACCTGCACAACGAAAAGGCGACGCGGGAAAGCTTCGACGAGCACGGCTATTTCATCACCGGCGACCGGGTCACGCTGCTCGACGACGGCTTCATCAGGTTCGGCGACCGCGCCAAGGACATGCTGAAGGTCGGCGGCGAGAATGTCGCGGCTTCCGAGATCGAGCAGGTGATCGCGGTTTTGCCCGGCGTGCGCGAGGCCGCGGTGGTCGGCAAGAAGCACCCGATGCTCGACGAGGTGCCGGTCGTGTTCATCATTCCGGCGGCCGGCGTCGAAGGCGCGCCCAAGGATCTGCACGACACCGTGATGGCCGCCTGCCGCGGCGCGCTGGCCGACTTCAAGGTGCCGCGCGAAATCCGCTTCGTCGACGACATGCCGCGCTCGACGCTGGAGAAGGTGGCGAAGGCGGAGCTGCGGAAGATGCTGGGGTGACGCGCAGTTTAGCGCGTCATTCCGGGATGGTGCGCCAGCACCAGACCTCAGATGTGCAATTGCACATCGGGGAATCTCGAGATTCCGGGTTCGATGCTTCGCATCGCCCTGGAATGACGCAGTGTAGACGTCAATAGTGCCCGAAGGCGATCGGGCGGAACGCCTGGAGCAGGTGCTGGTCGACCTTGTCTCCCATCCCCTCCATCATCGCGAACGCCTCGGCGTGGGTATGCTGCAGCCGGTAGGCCCGCTTCTCCACCAGCGCCGCGTAGATATCCATGATCGTCGTCAGCCGCACGATGTCGCTGATCTGGTTATCGCGCAGGCCATTCGGATAGCCTGACCCGTCAAGCATTTCGTGATGGTGAAGGACCACGTCCAGCATCTCCGGCGGGAAGCCGCCTTCGGCCGCGAGCGCGTCATAGCCGCGGCGCGGATGCTTCCGCATCTCGGCCATTTCCTCTTCCGTCAGCGGTCCCGGCTTGTCGAGGATGGCCACGGGGATGAACGCCTTGCCGACATCGTGCAACAGGGCGGCCCGCGCCAGGCGGCGCTGGTCGTCCTCGCGCATGCCGAGATGCTGAGCGAAGGCGACGGCAAAGCCGGTGACAAAGAGGCAATGGCGATAGGTGTCGTTGTGATGGCAGCCGACGGCCGTCAGCCATTCGCGCAACGAAGAGTGCTTGATGGCCTTGAGAATCCTGTTTTCGGCCGCCACGATGTCGCTGAATTTCAGCGGAACCCCCGCCGGAAGCTTCTCGAAGATCCTGACCATCACTGCGTGCGCGGCCTCGACGCCCCGGTTCAGGGCCTTGCCGCGATCCGTCGCGTCGAATCCATGGCTGTCGGGGAACGCGGCGCGGATGCGCTGCAGAATGGCCTGCGCGTCGAACGGCCGCGATATCGTATCCGTGGCGCCCAGCGCCCAGGCCTGCATCGACCCGTGATGCAGCGCGTCGGCGAGAACGAACAGCCGCGGCATCGGTCGGTAAGCCTCGGTGCGCAGCTTGTTGCGGATGATCTGGACGCTCTCGGGTGACCGCAGGTTGATGTCGACCACGATGCCGGCAAACTGGCTGGGCTGGTCGGGAATATCCGAGGTCGGGACGGTATCGACATCACCCACCATCTGCAGAATGCTGGCCAGTTCGTTGCTCTGATCGCTCCGATCCGACGCCAGCAGCAGCCGGCGTTTGGGCGATGACTGGGTGGCTGGGGCTGTCATGGATCCTCGTTGACTGGCGCAGTTGTGACCGACTGCGACGCTACCCGACAACGGGTTCCCCGGGGCTTAAGGGGCATGATGAATTCAGGGGTATCGCGGTCCATAAAAGTTTAGCGATTGCAATCGGCATGACGCTTGGCGCAGATCGCAAAGACAATCATCGCAAGGTCGGCTCGCAATGACGGGACGGAAGATCGATTCAAATTTCAAGCAGCAGATGCACGTCCGCATTCTCGCGGCGGGAAGCACCCGAGGTTTGCATGACATTGTCCCTCGAAAGAGGGAGCAGGGAATGCCGGATGCGCGCTGCACCCGCGGTCTCGTGTGCAAAATGCACGAGTAAAAAACGCACACGAGCATACAGGGCAGCGGAGGCACTCCGGCATTCCCTGCGCAATGGCTTTACGGCTTATTTCGCGCTCCCCGGCGATCAGGATTTGTTTGTCACCGTCGCCCCGCGGATTGATGGCTGGCCCGACGCCCGGTTGGGCCGGCTTCGCCTCCGCAAGGACTTGACGCCAACCCAGAGGCTGTCAGGACCACACGACTTCACCGTACGCTTCAGCACCGCTCGTCCGCACGTCCTGGGACCGCTCACGGGCCATGAAGCCCGCCCATCCCATCCCATCGCGCGCACGATGCCGCCGCGTCCACCGCATCCCGTCCCAACGTTCGGTGACGATGGCCAACGCCCCTTCCTCGGGGACAGGATGGCGGGAGTCCTAAGAGTGATTTGCCCGACGGCGAAAGCGAAAATTTGCCCGTCGGGTTATTTTGCCGCAGCCGTGGCGCAGTAGGAAGAGTGCGGGCGAAGGACCTGCAGGATGGTTGAGCCGTCCATCATGGGCAACTGCGATGATGGTGAGGGCGTGAGTTCAAAAACGAGACGCGCTGGCGGACGTCCGCTTCGATGCGCAAACGGACTCAGGTCAAACATCGCACCATGTCCGAGCCGACATCGCGCATCGAGCGGGCGGCCTATTCACTCACGCCGAGTCGACGCCGATCAACGGTCCTGATCACGTCCTCGATTGAGATAGATCAAGAGCAGGATCCCGCTTCCGCGCGAGTTTACCAACAAGATTGGGCAAGGGATCAGTCTATGTTGGGCAACCGATTGCTCTGCGTGCTCGATCGCGACGGCACTCTTGCCGGGCCCATGCCCGAATTCGCGCGCGACCCCGTCGAACTACTGCGGCTCTATCGGGCGCTGGTTCTCACGCGCACATTCGACACCAAGGCCATCGCGCGGGCGCGGCGGGGGCTCGATCCTACCTTGATCGAAGCACTGACCTACCGCTTGTGCGACCACACCACTTCCGATGACGCCAGCCGCTATCGCGACGACGCCGAGGTCAGCGGCCATTGGCCGGCTGAACCGGTGGCGCGTCTGCGCAAGTTCCTGACGAACTCCGGGCACTGGGGCAAAGATATGGAAGAGGCCCTGTTGCATGAGTGCAGCAGCGCCGTCGAAGGAGCGGCCGAGGCGCAAGAGGGCTGACATGGAGGATATGTTTCGATTTGCGGATGACTTCGGGCCTGCCCGGATCATCCATATTTGTCGGCCCAGTCTTGCACTGAAAGCCATTGTCGTCATCGACAATACCGCTTGCGGTGCGGGCATCGGCGGTGTCCGAATGGCGCCCGACGTATCGGTCGGGGAATGCTTCCGGCTCGCACGCGCGATGACCTGGAAAAACGCCGCCGCCGGCCTGCCGCACGGCGGCGGCAAGTCGGTCATTTTCGGCAACCCACGCATGGCCGAGGCATTGAAGGAGCAGCTGATCCGCGCCTTCGCCGACGGTATCCGGGATATCACCGACTACATTCCCGGGCCGGACATGGGCACGGACGAGCAATGCATGGCATGGGTCAAGGACGAAATCGGCCGAGCCGTCGGCTTGCCAGCCGCTCTCGGCGGAATTCCACTCGATGAGATCGGTGCAACCGGATTCGGGCTGGCGGCCTGTGCCGATGTTGCCAGCGAATTTATCGGTCTCGACCTGAAAGGTGCACGTATCGCCGTGCAGGGGTTCGGCGCTGTCGGCAAACACGCGGCGCTCTTTCTTGCCCGGAAAGGCGCCCTTCTTGTCGCTGCGAGCGACACAGGTGGAACATTGGCCGACCCATCGGGGCTCGACGTTGGTGCGCTGATTGCCCTTAAGGAGGCAGGACGATCGCTGAACGACCACGACAAGGGCTCGAAGCTCGCTGCCGATACAATCCTCGATATTGACTGTGACATATGGATACCAGCGGCGCGACCCGATGTGGTGCGCGCTGACAATGTTTCACGGCTGCGGACTCGTTTGATGGTGCAAGGTGCCAATATCCCATGCACGCCGGAAGCCGAGCGGGCGCTGCATGAGCGCGGAGTGCTGGTGATTCCGGATTTCATCGCGAATGCCGGTGGCGTGATCTGTGCCTCGGTCGAGTATCGGGGCGGTACACAGCGCGCGGCTTTTGACGATATCGATGAGCGAATTCGCGCCAACGTGCGGGCGGTCCTGGAAGAGAGTCGACGCCAAAAGGCGCTTCCGCGCGCTGCAGCCGTCGCGCTGGCCGAGCGCCGAGTGCGAGCAGCCATGCAAACGCGGCGGTGGCGCTGAATACAACCGGCTGCGCAACCACGGACCGCAGTTTTCTTATTTCCAGTGGCGGCTTCGTGCCTGGCAGGTTTCCTGCCATCGCTCGATATCGTATTTGTCCTTGATGCAGATCAATCTGCGCCGCTTTATTACGCGCGGCAGGGCGGGAACTTTTGCCGGCTGACCCTATTTGTCTTTCCGCGATGTCGGACGCACAAGAGTTGATGAACTACCATGAAGAAGGGTCCGGCGCACGACAATATGTCGTTTCACCAACAAGGAGGCGTCAATGTCGGTAGCCAGAGTTACGGAAATTATCTCCAGTTCAAACAAGAGCTTCGAGGACGCGATCGAGAAGGGCATCGCTCGCGCCGTCAGCACACTCAAGAATGTCGAGGCCGCATGGGTTAAAGAACAGAAGGTTATCGTGAAGAATGGGAAGATTGCGGAGTATCGCGTCGACCTCAAGGTGACTTTTATCCTGAACGACTGATGAAGAGCGGTTCAGCACATTTGGCAGGGCTTCTCCTTGCTCGAATGTTTGGGAGTTATTGGAATGAATAAATCGTCCGGAGTACTTGTCGCCGCGCTGGCTGTGGCCTTGGGGCCGTGGGTCGTTGCGCCTGCCGCAGCGGCGCCGATCGGGTCGCCACTGATGCTGCAAGAGGCGGTGGGGCCGTCGGCAGAGACCATACAATATCGCCGCGGCTGGCGCGGCGGCTATCATGGCGGCGCAGGAATTGGCCTTGGCATCGCAGGCGCACTGATCGGTGGGGCGATTATTGGGGCAGCAACGCAGCCCTACGGCTATTACGACGGCTACCCGCCCGGCTATTATGGTCCGGCCTACGGCGTCGCGCCTCCCTACGATCCCGGGTATGCCATTCGCAATGGCTTCGTCTGTCAGCCGGGAACAGTGTTCCGTGGCGAGGATGGCCGCAACCATCTCTGCCAGTAATGAATTTGAAAAGCGCCCAGTCGGGCGCTTTTTCAAGCATCCGTCCATCACCCAGACTCGACAAGAGCGACGATCTTGTTAGCGACTTAACCTGTGATTTCGCTGAAGAGCTTTTCTTTGTTCGTTAGGCTCTTGGAAGGCCGTCAGTCACAGAAATCGTGAAACAAGAGGCTCGAAATGCTTCGGGCTCGACTTTATTCTTTATTCTTCCAAACGGTCCAAACTTGCCTTTGTCTAAGAACAAGCCGCCAGGCGGAGGCTGCGACCGTCGCTTGTAAAATTGGGCATTTCCCCTCGGCGAACGGATCGCGCTAGAATAGGATCACGAGACATTCAGGAAATCGCGATGCCAAAACTCAGACGTGACGGGGTCGAAATCCATTACGAGGTCCACGGCTCCGGTCCGACGCTGTTGCTGACTCATGGCTATTCGTCCACCGGCGAGATGTGGCGGGGCCAGATCGAGGCGCTGTCGAAAAGCCACAAGCTCGTATTGTGGGACATGCGCGGCCACGGCCGGTCCGGCTATCCCGACGACCAGTCTGCCTACAGCGAAGCCGCTGTTGTCGCCGACATGGCCGCACTGCTCGACGAGGTCGGCGCTTCCAGCGCCATCGTCGGCGGGCTTTCGCTCGGAGGGTACATGTCGCTCGCATTCTATCGCGCCCATCCGGAGCGGGTGCGCGCGCTGCTGATCATCGATACCGGACCGGGCTTCAAGAAGGACGACGCACGCGAGGCCTGGAACAGGCGCGCCCACGAAACCGGCGATCGTTTCGAGCGCGAGGGCCTCGGCGTGCTGAAATCGTTTAGCCGCGAACGCTCCGATGCGAGCCATCGCGACGCGTCGGGGCTGGCGCGCGCCGCGCGCGGCATGCTGACCCAGCGCGACGCCCGCGTGATCGAATCGCTGCCTGACATCAGGGTTCCTTCGCTGGTCGTGGTCGGCGCCGACGACACGCCGTTCCTCGCAGCCTCCGACTACATGGCAGCGAAGATTCCCGGCGCCAGGAAGGTGGTGATCCCGGCCGCCGGCCACGCCGTCAACATCGACCAGCCGCAGGCGTTCATCGAAGCCGTATTGCCGTTCCTCGACAGCCTCGAGGCCAAGGCAGCGCGGGAGGCCGCGTCATGAGGATGATGGTCGCGGCGGCATTCTCGATCGTTGCGGTGTCGTGCGGAACGCTGGCTCCTGCACATGCGCAGACCCTGCCGCCGACAGGCGGTCCCTACGCGCCGCCCTTTATCGCGACATTGTCGAACAATACGCCGCTGGTGTTCGGCATGGACGCCGAGGATGCGGCGCGGGCTCTCGGCGTCCCGCTCAATTACATCAAGGGCCGACCGGGTAACGAAATCTACCTGGCGTTCCGCGACTTCGGCGGCAGCGGCTTGTTCCCTCACCGCCACCGGCTCTATCTGCAATTCCGTGGCGGCCGGCTGGCCGGCTGGAAGGGCGACTGGGGCCGCAACTGGATGTGGCAATAGCGGACCAGCCGGAGAGCTCCCTCCCCTCCTCGCACACCCGCCAACAAGATCAACCCGCAACAAAGGGATGCCCCGTGGGACAAGAAATCAAGCTGACGGCTTCGGACCATTTTCAACTGGGCGGCTATCGCGCCGATCCCGCCGGCACGCCCAAGGCGGCCGTGGTGGTGATCCAGGAGATCTTTGGCGTCAATCACCACATCCGCGCGGTTTGCGACCGTCTCGCGGCCGAGGGCTATGTCGCCATCGCGCCGTCGATCTTCGACCGCACCGATCGCAATTTCCAGTGCGGCTATTCGCCCGATGAGATTGCGAACGCGCGAAAATTCATCGCCAACCCCGACTGGGCGTCGATGCTGCGCGACACCCAGGCCGCCATCGACGCCGTCAGGAATGTCGGCCCGGTCGGCATCATCGGGTTCTGCCTCGGCGGCAGCATCGCCTATGCCGCCGCTACCAAGCTGTCAGGCCTGTCGGCGGCGATCGGCTATTACGGCGGCGCCATCGTCCGCTTCGCCGACGACAAGCCTGACGTGCCGACGCAATTGCACTTCGGCGAGAAGGACGCCGGCATCCCCCTCAGCGATGTCGAGACCATCAGAGCCAGGCGGCCCGACGTCGAGATCCATGTCTATCCGGGCGCGCAGCACGGCTTTCACTGCGACGAGCGGGCAAGCTACGACAAGACCAGCGCCGATATCGCCTGGCCGCGCAGCATGGCGTTCCTCGGCAAGCACCTGCGCTAGTCGTCATTGCCGGGCTTGACCCGGCAATCCATCCTGTTCGGGATGAGTTTGGTCTGCTGGCGCAGACGATGGATGCGCGGATCAAGTCCGCGCATGACAAGTGAGTGGATTCAGAACCAGCGCTCGCCGACCAGCACCGTGTCGCCGGGCCTGACCGCGGTGCCGAGCGGCACCACGGTCCGCATCGATCCGGAAGCGTCGGTGCGGGTGAGGGTGACGCGGTCGCGGCGGGCGCGCGCCGAGAAGCCGCCGGCGATCGCCACCGCGCTTTCGACGCTCATATTGGGCACGTAGGGATACTGGCCGGGGGCCGCGACCTCGCCGAGGATGAAGAACGGCCGGTAGGCTTCGATCTCCACCGCCACCGAGGGCTCGCGGATATAGCCGTTGCGCAGCCTGGCGGCGATCTCGGCGGCGAGGCCTGCGGGTGTCCGCCCGCGCGCCG
>JBAQER010000304.1:0-7742 GCA_049286845.1 Bradyrhizobium sp. | reverse complement strand
GCCTGGTGCCACTGGTGTTCAGCGTTTGCGGCATGGCGCAGGGCACGGCGGCGGCGACGGCGTGCGAGCGCGCGCTCGGCATCGCGACATCATCCGAAACCAGGCGGATACGCGACATTCTCATGCTGGCGGAAACCGCCCGCGAACATCTGTTGCGGGTGGTGATGGATTGGCCGCGCTGCATGGCGATGGCGACCGATTCGGCGATGTTGCGCCGGGTGATGGGGCTCGACCAGCGGTTCCGGCGGGCGTTGACGAGTGGCGGAAGGGTGTTTGAGCCCGGCAGCATGGCCACCTGCGATATCGCAGGCGTCGAAAGCGCAGTCGACGATCTCTGCGATCTGCTGGAGGCGGCTGTGTTCGGCGAACCGGCGGAGACCTGGCTCGCGCGGAGCTCGTTGGCGGATCTCGAAAGCTGGGCGCAGGCGGGTACGCTGCCCACCCAGCTTCTGTTGCAACAGACCCTGCGCTCCGATGCCTTGCAGATCGGCTCCGTTTCCATTGATGCCGTACCGGATATCAATGACGCGGAGCTCACCGATATGCTGTTTGGCGAAGGCGCCGAACGGTTCATCGCGCTGCCGACCTGGGAGGGGCGCCCGCGGGAAACCACGGCGCTGTCGCGGCAGGCCCGGCATCCGTTGATCCAGGCGCTTGGCGACGGGTGCGGGCATGGCATCGGCGCGCGTCTCGTCGCGCGCCTCGTCGAACTTGCGGGCCTGCCGGATCGGATGACGGCCCTTGTCGAGGCGGGGAGCGAAGGCGACGAAGCGGTTGGGGCATGCCGGGCCGGCATCGGTATTGCGCGCAGCGAAGCGGCGCGCGGCCGGCTGATCCACGGCATAGAGATCCAGCACGGTGTAGTGGAGCGCTATCTGATCGTGGCTCCGACCGAATGGAACTTCCACCCCGAGGGCGCCGCGGCACGGTCCCTCGCGCTGATCGCGGGCAGCGGGCGGAGCGATGCGCGCGGCCTGGCGGATCTGATGATCACGGCATTCGACCCTTGCGTCGAATACAGTCTTGCGGTGCACTGATGCACGAGATGGCGCTGGCCGAAAGCATTCTGACCACGCTGGAGGAGCAGGCCCGCCGGCACGATTACGCACGGGTCAGGACCGTCTGGCTGGAAATCGGTCCGCTGGCCACCATCGAGGAGCAATCGCTGCGCTTTTCGTTCGATGTCGTGGTCAAGGGAACGCTGGCGGACGGCGCGCGGCTGGAAATCGAGACAAGCCCCGCACAGGCCTGGTGTCTGCCGTGTTGCAAGAGTGTGGCGGTCGCCAGGCGTTTCGACGCCTGCCCCGAATGCGGCGGCCATCAATTGCAGGTGACCTCGGGGGATGAACTGAGGATCAAGGAGCTGGAGGTCGACTGATGTGTACAGTTTGCGGATGCGCGACGGGCGAAACCACGATCGAAGGCGCGGCGAAGGCCACCCCCCACCAGCACACCCATGCCGATGGGACCGTGCATAGCCACGAGCACCATGATGGGCACCATCATCATGGCGATCACCATCAGCATCATCATGGGCATGGCCACGATGATGGTCACGGGCATCACCATCACGAACATCAGCATCATCACCACGGGGCCGCAGTGATCGATTTCGGCGCTGGTCCGGCTCGCGCCCACGCGCCCGGTCTCAGCCAGACCCGTATGGTGCAAATCGAACAGGATATCCTGGCGAAGAACAATGCCTATGCCGCCGCCAATCGGGCCCGCTTCGACGCCGGCGGCATCCTGGCCCTCAACGTCGTTTCCAGTCCGGGCTCAGGCAAGACCACGCTGCTCGTTGCCACGCTCGAGCGGCTCAAGGCTCAAGCGCCGGTCGCCGTGATCGAGGGCGACCAGCAGACCAGCAACGATGCCGAACGCATCCGTGCAACGGGCGTTCCGGCACTCCAGATCAACACCGGCAAGGGCTGTCATCTCGACGCTCACATGGTCGGCCATGCGGTCGAGACCTTGCAGCCCGCCAACGGCGCGGTGCTGTTCATCGAAAACGTCGGCAATCTGGTTTGTCCGGCGGCCTTCGATCTCGGCGAAGTGCACCGCGTCGTCGTGCTGTCCGTGACCGAGGGCGAGGACAAGCCGCTGAAATATCCCGACATGTTCGAATCCGCAGACCTGATGCTGCTGTCGAAGGTCGATCTGCTGCCGCATATCGATTTCGACGCCAAGGCCTGCGTAGCGAACGCCCGCAAGGTCAACCCGCGGATCAAGGTCATCGAGGTCTCGGCCAGGACCGGGGCAGGCATGGCGGCGTGGATCGCGTGGCTGCAGGCCGCGCGCACGCTCGCCTTCCCCAATGGCGAGGTCAAGGCAGCGGCGTTATAGGGAGTTTGACGCATGTGCCTGGCATTGCCCGCCGAGATCGTATCGATCGACGAGAGCCGCGAGACGGCTGTCGTCGCACTCGGTCCGGTGAAAAAGGAGATATCCATCGCGCTGCTCGACGAGGTTTCGGTCGGCGACTTCGTGCTGGTCCATGTCGGGTTCGCATTGCATCGACTGTCGCCGGAGGAGGCCGATCGCACGCTCGCTTTGATGCGCGAAGCGGGCGAGAATCCGGAAGCAGAGTTCGCCGAAGGGAGCGCGCCATGAAATATGTCGACGAGTTCCGCGCCGGCGATCTCGCGCAAGGACTGGCTGCGGCCATCGCCCGTGAGGCCGATCCGTCACACACTTATAATGTCATGGAATTCTGCGGCGGGCACACCCACGCGATCTTTCGCTACGGTGTGCAGGATCTGATGCCGGCCAATCTGCGCTTCGTGCATGGTCCGGGCTGTCCGGTCTGCGTGCTGCCGATCGGGCGCGTCGACAACGCCCTCGAACTCGCCGGCGATCCCGGGGTGACGCTGTGTACCTACGGCGACATGATGCGGGTGCCGGCCACCGGGCGGCGCAGCCTGCTCAAGGCCAAAGCCGAAGGCGCCGACGTCCGGATGATCTATTCGACGCAGGACGCGCTCCGCATCGCGGTCGAGAATCCCGATCGCGAAGTGGTTCTGTTCGCCATCGGATTTGAGACGACGACGCCGCCGACGGCTGTCGTGCTGAAGCAGGCCGCCGCGGCCGGACTGAAGAACTTCTCGGTGTTCTGCAACCACGTGCTGACGCCTGCGGCGATCACGCATATCCTCGAAAGCCCCGAGGTACGCGAAATCGGCACGGTGGCGATCGACGGTTTTCTCGGTCCCTCGCATGTCAGCTCCGTGATCGGCAGTCAGCCCTACGAGTTCTTCGCGCAGGAGTATCAGCGTCCGGTGGTGATCGCCGGATTCGAGCCGCTCGACGTGATGCAGGCGACTCTGATGATCATCCGCCAGCTCAATGACGGCCGCCACGAGGTCGAGAACCAGTATGCCCGTGTCGTCACGCGCGAAGGCAACCGCAAGGCACAGGCGCTCGTCGCCGAGGTCTTCGAGCTGCGGTCATCCTTCGAGTGGCGCGGGCTTGGACTCGTACCCTACAGCGCGTTGCGCATCCGGCCGCAGTTTGCCGCATTCGACGCCGAGCTGCGGTTCGGCGTCGAGACCAAACCCACCCGCGATGCCAAGAGCTGCGAGTGCCCGTCGATCCTGCGCGGTGCCAAGAAGCCCACCGACTGCAAGCTGTTCGGTACGGTCTGCACGCCGGAGAGCCCGATCGGCTCCTGCATGGTCTCCTCCGAAGGCGCCTGCGCCGCCTATTGGACCTATGGCCGCTTCCGTCAACAGACCCGGCCGGCCGCACGCTCCACGGAGGCCGCCGCATGACCGCGCATGATGCCCGCTTTGTCGGAGGCGCGATCCCGCTCTCGGGATCCGTCGATATGATGCACGGCAGCGGCGGCCGGGCCACGGCCGAACTGGTGCAGGCCTTGTTCGTGCGACACTTCGACAACCCGATGCTCCGCGCCGGCAACGACCAGGCGGCGTTTCAGCCGCCCGCCGGCCGTCTCGTCATCAGCACCGACGGGCACGTCGTCTCACCGATCTTTTTTCCTGGAGGAGATATCGGCGCGCTCGCTGTGCATGGCACCATCAACGACGTCGCCATGGCCGGCGCCCGTCCGCTCTATCTGTCTGCGGCATTCATCCTGGAGCAGGGCTTTCCCCTTGCCGATCTCGAGCGCATCGTCGTGTCCATGGCGGCAGCCTCGCGGCTCGCGGGCGTACCGATCGTCACCGGCGACACCAAGGTGGTCGAGCGGGGCAAGGGCGACGGGGTGTTCATCACCACGACCGGGGTCGGCGTCGTTCCCGAAGGCGTCGATGTCTCGGGCGACAAGGCGCGGCCGGGCGACGTCATCCTGCTCAACGGGAGCATCGGCGATCACGGCGTCGCCATCCTGTCGAAGCGCGAGAACCTGGCCTTCGAGACCGAAATCGTGTCGGACAGCGCCGCGCTGCATGGTCTCGTTGCCGACATGGTGACCGCCGTGCCGGGCATCCGGGTGCTGCGCGACCCGACGCGGGGCGGGCTCGCCTCCACGCTGAACGAGATTGCCCAGCAATCGCGCGTCGGATTGCGGCTCGACGAGGCGGCGATCCCGATGAAGGCCGACGTGCGGGCCGCGTGCGAGCTGCTCGGCCTCGATCCGCTCTACATTGCCAACGAAGGCAAGCTCATCGCAATCTGCGCGCCAGCCGACGCCGATCGCCTGCTGGCCGTCATGCGCGCCCATCCTCTCGGGCAAGAGGCGGCGAAGATCGGCGAGGCCGTTGCCGACGATCTCGCGTTCGTCCAGATGAGGACCGCGTTCGGCGGCGAACGCATTGTCGACTGGCTCGCCGGCGAACAACTGCCAAGGATCTGTTGACGCCATGCGCATCCTGCTCCTCACCCATGCCTTCAACAGCCTCGCGCAGCGGCTGTTCGTCGAGCTGCGGGAGCGCGGGCATGACGTTACGGTCGAACTCGACATCAACGACGCCGTGACGCGGGAGGCTGTCGAGCTCGCCGGTCCCGATCTGGTCATCGCGCCGTTCCTGAAACGGGCGATCGCCGAGAGTGTGTGGCGTCAGGTGCCGTGCTTCATCGTCCATCCCGGCATCAAGGGCGATCGCGGGCCTTCGTCGCTCGACTGGGCGATCCTTGACGCGGAGACTGTTTGGGGCGTCACGGTGTTGCAGGCCGAAGCGGAGATGGATGCCGGCCCGGTGTGGGCCTGGCGCGAGTTCCCGATGCGGGACGCAGCCAAGTCGAGTCTCTATCGCGACGAAGTGACGGAGGCGGCGGTTGCGGCCGTGCTCGAGGCGGTCAATCGTTTCGCGAAGGGCGGATTCACCCCACAGCGCGTCAACCCTGCAGCAGCAGGGGTACGCGGCCGCCAGCGCCCCGCCGTGAGTCAGGCCGATCGCGCCATCGACTGGTCCTCAGACACGACGGCTCGCGTGCTGGCGAAGATCCGCAGCGGCGACGGCAATCCCGGCGTCCGGGACCGGCTGTTCGACCGCATGGTCTATTTCTACACCGCCAAGGCCGCGACGGGTTTGGGCGGGCCGCCCGGTTCGGTCGTGGCGTGGTCGGGTCCTGCCATCGCACGTGCGACAATCGATGGAGCGGTGTGGATCGGCCACCTTCGGGAGGCGGCCGGCGAACATCCTTTCAAGCTGCCCGCAACCCACGTGTTGGCGCGCGAGGTCGCAGGATTGCCCGCTGTCCCGATCGACGCACCGGCCGGCTTCGGCGAGATCGCCTACCGTGAGGCTGGCGCTGTCGGCATGCTTCATTTCGACTTCTACAACGGGGCCATGGGCACCGATGCGACCAGGCGCCTGCTGGCAGCCTATCTCATGGCGACCAGACGTCCCACCAGAGTCATCGTGCTGCTCGGCGGCACGGAGTTCTGGTCCAACGGCATGGACCTCAACCTGATCGAGGCGGCGCGCAGCCCGGCGGACGAGTCGTGGGCCAATATCAATGCGCTTGACGATCTGGCCGAGGCCATCGTGCGCACTCGGAGCCATCTGACCGTCGCGGCACTCGGCGGCAATGCCGGCGCCGGCGGAGTGTTTCTCGCGCGTACCGCTGATCTTGTATGGCTGCGCGACGGTGTGGTGCTCAATCCGCACTACAAGGACATGGGCAATCTGTTCGGATCGGAATTGTGGACGTATCTCTTGCCGCGAAGGGCGGGGCTCGCCGCCGCCCGAAACGTAACCGAAGCGCGTTTGCCGGTCGGGGTGTCCCAAGCGGTCGCGCTGGGTCTCGCCGATGACGGTATCGTGGGCGCGCGCGCGTCGTTCACCCGCGCGGTGATGGCGCGTGCCGAGGCGCTCGCCGCTGAGCCCGACTGGTCGGCTCGCATCGCCGGCAAGGCCCGCCTCCGTGACGCCGACGAGGCCGACAAACCGCTCGCACTCTATCGCGCCGAGGAGCTCGAGCACATGCGCCGCAATTTCTATGGCTTCGATCCGAGCTACCATGTGGCTCGATCGAATTTCGTGCGCAAGGTTGCGAAATCCCGGACGCCGATAACCATCGCGCGTCATCGCGATCGACGATGTCTGTTCCCTCGGAGGATAGCGTCATGACCCGGTTACCGACCGTCCTCGTCGTCGATGACGAGTTGCGCAGCGTCGAGGCACTGCAGCGCATCCTCGAGGAGGACTTCGACATCCGCACGGCCGTCACCGTTCATGACGCCGAGACCATCCTGGAAAACGAAATCGTCGAGGTCGTGCTGTGCGACCAGCGTATGCCGGATATGACGGGTGTGGAGTTTCTCAAATCCGTGCGTGCGCGCTGGCCGGACGCCGTGCGCATGATCATCTCCGGCTACACCGACGCCGACGACATCATCAGCGGCATCAACGATGCCGGAATCTACCAGTACGTGACGAAGCCATGGCAACCCGAGGCCCTGATCCTCACCATCCAGAACGCCGTTCGCCTGTACCGCCTGCAGCGCGAGAACGAACTGCTTGCTGTCGAATTGAAGATGTCGGCGACTCGGGCGGAGAGAGTCGTCGCCTCTCGCCGGCAGGAGCTGAAAGCGCAGTATCACAGCGACGATGGTATCGTCCGGGCTGCCGATAGTCCGTTGAACGAGGTTTGCGCGCGGTTGTTGCGCGTCGCGCCCTTCGATGTCTCGGTGCTGGTGTCCGGCGAATCGGGCACCGGCAAGGAACTGGTCGCTCGCGCGCTGCATTACAACAGTCTGCGCTGGAACAAGCCGTTCGTCGTCGAGAACTGCGCCGCCATGCCGGATGAATTGCTCGAAAGCGAGCTGTTCGGTCATAAGCGTGGCGCCTTCACGGGTGCCGTCGAAGATCATACCGGGCTGTTCGAGCGCGCCGACGGCGGCACCGTGTTTCTCGACGAGATTGGCGAGATATCGCCGGCGTTCCAGGCCAAGCTGCTGCGCGTGCTGCAGGAGGGCGAGATCCGTCCCGTCGGCCGCGGCGCGTCGCGCAAGGTCGACGTTCGTGTGATCGCCGCCACCAATCGCGTTCTGGAGCAGGAAGTGCGTGAGGGCCGTTTCCGTGAGGATCTCTATTACCGCCTCGCGGCTGTCACCATTCATGTCCCGGCGCTGCGCGACCGACCGATGGACATCCGGATCATAGCGCGCATGCTGCTTGAGAAGGCGCAGAAGCAATTTGGCAAGCATGTCGAGGGCCTCACCGATGAGGCGCTCGCCTGCATGGAGGCCTATCATTGGCCGGGGAATGTCCGGGAACTGCAGAACGAGATCCAGCATCTGCTGGTCATGGGGCCCGAGAACGGGCCGCTCGGTGCGGAAC
>JBAQER010000303.1:0-10006 GCA_049286845.1 Bradyrhizobium sp. | reverse complement strand
CGGCTCGGCATATTCCTTCGACTGGGTGACGCCGAGCAGATAGCCCGTGCCGGCGATCAGAATGAAGAAGTTGTAGCCCAGCACGACAAACCACGGCGCAAGTTCGCCGGCGAGCCGCACGCGCGAACTCTTCTGCACCACGTAGAAGGAGGTCGCGAGCAGGACGTTGCCGCCGAATGCGAAGATCACCGCCGAGGTATGCAGAGGCCGCAGCCGCCCGAAGCTCGTCCACGGCAGATCGAAATTGAGCGCTGGCCACGCCAGCTGGGAAGCGATCAGCAACCCGACGGTGAATCCAGCAATACCCCAGAACACCGCCATGAAGGAGGCGAACTTGATCGGACCCAGGTTGTAATTGGGCTTGCCGTTGATTTCCTGCGGCGGCAGCGCCGCCGGGCGATCGAAATAGCGGTTCAGAATCGCAAAGACCGCCGCGAGACTGGCGGCGGCACCGAGCGAGGCGTGGAATGCGAAGGGAGCATCGAGGGCTTTCGCTGCGCCTATCATGCACAGAAAGGCGGTCGCTGCGAACACGACCGTCAAGCCACTTTCACCAATGGTCATCTTCTTCAAACTAGCGGCTTGGCTCATGTGGGATCTCTTCTTGAGGACACGAATCTAACAACCACAATCGCGCCGGAGGCGATTTGATCGAGATCAATTTCGTTAAGTTTGGTGATCTTCATCGAGTCCATCGAGGCACGGCAGTCGCCTTTCGTCTAAGTATCAAGGACCTTTCGAGCGCCGTTGCCTCATCAATAGGCAAGGGTCGTGAGCTGTGGACGCGGTGTTTTCGGACTGAGCGTCCGCTCACTCAAGCGCTGCCGCCGGAGCAGGCCTCGAGCGCCCTGAGAATATCCTCGCGGGAAATAATGCCAGCCAGTCGATGGCCGCTGTCGATCGCGGGGACGCTCCTGAAGCGATGCTCGACCATCAGCTGCAGCACCCGCGTCAGTTTGGTGTCGGAGCGCACGTAGACGAATTCCGACGTCATGATGTCGGCGACGGATCGCTTCATCAAATCGTCGTAGCGCGGAACCATCTGGTTCGGCGTGAACGCAAAGCACTTCAGGAAATCGAACTTGGTGACGAGGCCGATGATCTGCCCGTCCTCCTCGACCGGATAGGCGTTGAAATCGTCGCGCTCGAACAGATTGCCCAGCTCACGCACGCCGAGATCGCGCGTCACCGTCTTGACATCGCGTGTCATGTGGCTGGCGACGGTTTCCTCGAGAAATGTGTACAAGGTGCGATCCTGTCGTTGTGGCCGTTGCGCTATCGCTCTCTAGTGCGACAGCAACACGCAACGGGTGGTCTGAGTGATGAGATGCTGCGTCATGCCGCCGAGAATCAATTCGCGGAATCGCGAATGGCCGTAGGCGCCCGCGACAATGACGCCGGCGCCGACATCGGCAGCTATTTTGTCGAGTTGATCGGTGGCGGCGCCGTGCTTCTCCGGCACCAGCTCGGTGGCGGTAACACCATGACGCGCCAGCCACGCCGCGACATCGCGAACCCGCAAGACGGCGGCCGGACGGCTGTCGCCCGCTTCCACGATCTCCGCGACGGTGACGTATTTGGCCTTGCGCAGCAACGGCAGCGAATCAGCGATCGCCCGCCGTGCCTCGGTGGTGTCCTTCCACGCCACCAGCACGCTGCGCAAATCGAGCCAGTTGGCGGTGTCGGGGACCACCAGCAGCGGGCGGCCCGCCTGCATCACCAGATCCTTCGGGCTGGCCATCGCAAATGGATCGGAAAGCGCATCGCTGTGTCCGCCGCTGACGATGAGGTCGGCGCAACGCGCCTGCTGCAGGATGAAACGCGCCGGAAAATCGATGGCGCTGCGCCATTCGACAAATTTGGCCCGATTCTTGACCGACCCGCGGAATTGCGCTTCCAGCTCCGAGATGCGCTTTTTCAGCGCCGCCTGACCCTGGTCGATCAGATTCTGGGCCTGCTCTCCCGAGGTGAAATAGAGTGGTGGGCTGAACTGCGACGCCGCAATCCCGACAACACCTGCGTCAAATTTCTCAGCGATCTGGCCGGCAGCTTCGAGACGAGCCTCATTGGGCTGGTCAAGCGCCAGATTGACCATGACGGTCGCGTAGGTCATTCAATTTCTCCGTTTGCAAAAGTAATTCTAGGCCCGGAATCGGGGGCCAGGATGAGATAGATCAAACTGCCTCCAACCGCAGTGAATTTCGCGTGGCGGCGGGCCCGGCCGTCTTCCGGAAGAGGCTCCGGGCAGGCCTTGCGTCCGCGTCGCCGTCGGGCGAAATTGGCGGTTCGGCACCGCAGTTTTGTGGCCGTCGGCACCCTTACGGGCGTCAATCTCGTATAGGATCGCCGAGCCGAATCTTGCCGGTTCAGGCTGGCGGGAGACCGGATTGTGGAAGTGAAGGCTTGACGTGAAGGCTTGGGCGTGACCGGCACAACTCAATCGTCGCCAGACCACTCCGCTGGAGATGAGCATTTCAGGCTCAAAATCGAGGGATTCGGGGTCGGAGCCTGGGATCTCGACCTCCCGACGCGAGGGCTGGAGTGGTCCGACACCGCGAGAAGCCTGTTCGGCATCGACCGCGACCAGCCGGTTACGTACGAGCTGTTCCTTTCCCTCCTCGACCCCAGGGATCGTGAGCGCACCTCGCAAGCGATAGCTAAGGTCGCCGAGTTCGGCGGCAATCTGGACGTTTCCTTCAAAATCGGGGGCACGGCGGGGCCCGGTCACTGGATTCGCGCCCGCGGCGGGCTGATCAGGGACGAGGCCGGCGTCCCGCGCCAGATCAGCGGAATTTTCCTCGATAGCGACGAAGAAAAGCAGCTCGAAGAGGCGCTGAAGACGCGAGAAAGCCACCTCCGCTCGATCCTCGATACCGTCCCGGACGCCATGATCGTGATCGACGGACATGGCATGATCCAGTTCTTCTCTACCGCGGCCGAGCGGCAGTTCGGCTATTCCGAGCAGGAAGCCGTTGGCCAAAATGTCAGTATGCTGATGCCCCACCCGGACAGCGCGCGTCACGACGGCTATCTCGCGCGCTACCGATCGACGGGCGAGCGACACATCGTCGGCATCGGGCGGATCGTGACGGGCAAACGCAAGGACGGCACGACTTTTCCGATGCACCTTTCGATCGGCGAAATGCAGTCCGGCGGGGAGCCCTACTTCACCGGATTCGTGCGCGACCTGACCGAGCACCAGCAAACCCAGGCACGACTGCAGGAATTGCAGTCCGAACTGGTCCACGTTTCGCGGCTGACCGCGATGGGAGAAATGGCCTCCGCGCTCGCCCATGAGCTCAACCAACCCCTCGCTGCCATCAGCAACTACATGAAGGGCTCGCGCAGGCTGCTCGCCGGCAGCACCGATCCAAATGCGCAGAAGATCGAAACGGCCATGGACCGCGCCGCCGAGCAGGCGCTTCGCGCCGGCCAGATCATACGCCGCCTGCGCGACTTCGTTTCGCGAGGGGAATCCGAGAAGCGGGTCGAAAGCCTGTCGAAGCTGATCGAAGAGGCCGGCGCGCTCGGCCTGGCGGGCGCCCGCGAACAGAGCGTCCAGCTTCGCTTCAATCTCGATCCGGAGTGCGATCAGGTGCTGGCGGACCGGGTGCAGATTCAGCAGGTGCTCGTCAATCTGTTTCGCAACGCGCTGGAAGCGATGGCGCAATCGCCGCGACGGGAACTGACCGTGATCAACGCCAAGGTGGCGGACGACATGGTCGAAGTCGAGGTGTCAGACACCGGATCCGGATTCCACGATGACGTCAAGCCCAACCTGTTCCAGACGTTCTTTACGACGAAAGAGACCGGGATGGGGGTGGGACTCTCCATTAGCCGTTCGATCATCGAAGCCCATGGCGGCCGGATGTGGGCCGAAAGCAATGCTGCGGGGGGCGCAACGTTCCGCTTCACGCTGCCCGTAGCGCCAAACGAGAGCTGAACATGCCGAACAAGGGAAAGGTTTATGTCATCGACGACGACGAGGCGATGCGGGATTCGCTGAACTTCCTGCTCGATTCGGCCGGCTTCAGCGTCACGCTGTTCGAAACCGCCCGGAATTTTCTCGATATGCTGCCGGGTCTCGAGTTTGGATGCGTGGTCTCCGACGTGCGCATGCCAGGCATCGACGGCATCGAACTTCTCAAGCGCTTGAAGGCGACCCACAGCACGTTTCCGATTCTGATCATGACCGGGCATGGCGATGTCCCGCTGGCGGTCGAGGCGATGAAACTGGGAGCGGTCGACTTTCTCGAGAAACCGTTCGAGGACGACCTCCTGGTCGGCATGATCGAGGCAGCCATCCGCCAGGCTGAACCGGCCGCCAAGGGCGAGGCGGTCACTCACGACATCGCAGCGCGGGTCGCGACGCTCAGCCCGCGCGAACGTCAGGTCATGGAAGGCCTGATCGCGGGCCTTTCCAACAAGCTGATCGCCCGCGACTACGACATCAGTCCCCGCACCATCGAGGTTTACCGGGCCAATGTGATGACCAAGATGCAGGCCAATAGCCTTTCGGAACTGGTGCGGCTGGCGATGCGGGCCGGCCTGCTCAAGGACTGAACAAAATCCGGCGTGCCCGGCCATTGAGCTAAATCAAGCCATGTTGCCCGGAATGGGTGTTAGCTTATTCAATGCATCAATCAGATCTGCACTCGGGGGGCGGGGATTTCTAAAATGTTATCACCCGCAAAACCTACGGTCTACGTGGTCGACGACGACGCCGATGTCCTCGGCTCGCTGCGCTTTCTTCTTGAAACGGACGGCTTCAACGTCCGCACTTTCAGGAACGGCGCGGCGCTGCTGAATGCCGTCCGTTCGACCGGCGTGGACTGCTTTGTGATCGACTACAAGATGCCCGATATCAACGGCATCGATCTGGCGCGGCGCCTGCGCAACCGCGACATGATGGCGCCGATCATCCTCATTACCGGCTATCCCGACGAGAACATCTCGGCCAGGGCTGCGGCGGCAGGCGTGCGCGATGTGCTGCTGAAACCCCTGCTCGAAGAGAGCCTGGTGACGCGGATTCGAGGGGCGATTCAGGACGGAGGCCCCACCGCCGGCCCCGGAACCGGGCTGTGACCTACGGGAATATACGTAGGTAAACCTCCTTAAGATATCGAACGAAATTTTCAGGCTCGATCATTCCCCGTAGCAATTGGCCATCCGCCGCAAGGAGATGACCAATGCTTACCCAGTCCCTCACCACTTCCGCAGTCGCCAGCCGAGTAAGCCCGCTTCCCTACCCCGCTCTCGACCAGTTTGGCGCGGTCACCGGACATGCCGGCCTGATCGCCACCGAATTCAGCTACAAGAAGGATGAGGAAATCTACGGTGAGGATGAACCTGCGGAATACGTCTACCAGGTGATTTCCGGCGCGGTTCGCAGCTACAAGCTGCTTTCCGATGGACGCCGTCAAATCGGCGCGTTCCATCTGCCGGGCGACGTCTTCGGGCTCGAATCGGGAGCCTCCCACCGGCTCGCCGCGGAAGCCATTATCGATACCACCGTGCGGCTGGTGAAGCGCCGCAGCCTGGAACAGGCCGCGGGCGTTGACGTCAAGGTCGCGCGCAACCTCTGGACCATGACCGCCGGCGACCTCCGGCACGCCGAAGACCACATGCTGCTGCTCGGACGCAAGACCGCGATGGAGCGGGTCGCCACCTTCCTTCTGGAAATGGACCGCCGGCTGGCCGTCGCCGGCATGATGGCGCTGCCGATGTGCCGCCGCGACATCGGCGATTACCTCGGCCTGACGCTGGAAACGGTCTCGCGCGCGCTCTCGCAGCTCCACGCCCAGGGCGTGCTCGGATTTTCCGGCGCCCGTCAGATCGTGCTGCGCAACCGCCAGCGCCTGCACAATATGGACGCCTGAGCATTTGCTCCCCCTCCCAAAAAAAACATGCCCAGAGACAATATCTTTGGGCATGTTTGCTTCGGTCTCCCCTCGGACGCGCCGGGGATTGATACCGGTGCATTGAACGTACCCGTGCGTATCGGCTCGCGGCCTAGCTCACCGGCGTCCGCTTCGGTTCGACGATCTCGAACATCCGCGGGAATTCGTCCATCAGTCCCATTAGTTCCGCCAGCCGCATCGGATTGCCGCTGACCTTGATCTTGCCGGCGGCCACTGCTTCCGGGAATGACGTCAGCTTGGCAATCACCTCGTCGAGCACGCCGCGCGGCAGCGCGAAGCCGGCATCCGCGACAGCCGCCTGCGCCCCCGCAACGTAGGTCAGCGCGCTGTTCTCCAGGGTGAGAACGAAGGTCTCGCCGGTATCGGTGAAGTTCCAGTTCAGCACGATGTGCTTGCCTTCGGCCTTGGGGCCGTTGAGCCGGACGCCGAGCACATCCCACAATTGCTCCGACCGCAAGGCCGCCAGCGTTTCGCGCGGCATCGGCGCCCGCGGCGGCACCTTCGGCATGCCTTGCCGCAGCTCCTGCGCCCCGAACAGATAGGCGTTGCGCCAGGTCGCGCTCTCCGCGGCATAGCCGAGTTGCTCGAAGGTATCGGCGAGCAACGCGCGAGCCGATTGATTGTCGGGATCGGCAAAAACCAGATGACTCAGCGCCTGCGCGACGAAGCGAAATTCACCCTTGGCGAAGTCCTTGGCCGCGCGCGCCAGGATTGCGTCGGCGCCGCCCATGTATTCGACATATTTCCTGCCGGCCTCGACCGGCGGCAGCGGATCGAGGTTGACCGGATTGGCGTCGTACCAGCCGAGATATTTCTGGTAGATCGCCTTCACATTATGCCGGATGTGGCCGTAGTAACCCCGCGCATGCCAGGCGCCGTCGAGGCTCGCCGGCAGCTTGATGGCCTCGGCGATTTCGGTGGCCGTGAGCCCGTGGTTCATGAGGCGGATGGTCTGGTCATGCGCGAATTTATAGAGGTCGCGCTGCTGGCGGATCATGGTGTCGATGCGTTCCGGGCCCCAGACCGGCCAGTGGTGCTGGCCGCACATCGCATCCGCCTTGCCGCCCCACATCTGCAGGGCCTCGCCGAGATATTTCGACCAGGCGAGAGCGTCGCGCACGTCGGCGCCGCGGAACGGCAGCAGATTGTGGAAATTGTGCGTGCAGTTCTCGGCCAGGTTCAGGAGCTTGTAGCGCGGAATGAAGAAATGCATTTCCGCCGGCGCCTCGGAGTTCGGCGCCATCTGGAATTCGAATTCGACCCCGTCGATGGTGCGCCTGTCGCCGGTCGCCATGATCAGATCCGAGGGGCGCAACAGCGCGACCGAGCCTGCCGCCATCGACTTGCCGAGGCCGCAATCGATCTGCCCGCGCGGGCCCTTGGCCAGCAGCGCCCCGAACTGATACTGCGCTCGCCGCAGCATCGCCGGACCGGCGATGATGTTTTCCGAAACCGCATGCTCCATGAACAGATTCGGCGCGATGATCGGGACGCTGCCGCTCGCCGGTACGTCCTCTTCGAGCACGCCGCGCGCGCCGCCCCAATGGTCGGTATGGGTGTGGGTAAAGATGACGGCCGCCACCGGCCGCAATCCGCGGTGTTTGAAATACAGCTCCATCGCGGCGCGCGCGCCTTCGATCGAGGTCAGGGTATCCACCACGATCACGCCGCTGTCGCCCTCGATCAGGGTCATATTGGCGATGTCGAGGCCGCGCACCTGATAGACGCCGGGCACCACCTCGAACAGTCCGTGGTGCATGTTGAGGCGCGACTGCCGCCACAGGCTCGGGTCGACCGTCGGGGGACTTTGTTCGCTCGAGAGGAAAGCATAGGGCTCGAGGCTCCAGACCACCCTGCCCTGCGCCGAAGCAATCCGCGCGTTTTCGACCGTGCCGAGAAAGCCGCGCGAGGCTTCGTCGAAATCGCGCGTATCCGAGAACGGCAGCGCCTTCAGCGTCGCCGCATGCTGCGCCACCACCGGCGCCGAGGCTTCCTTTGGCGCTTCCTTGGGTGTTTCGATCTTGGCCGTCTGGGTCATGTTATTGTCCTCGTCAAGTTCATTTTCCAGTTCGGAGGCTTCATCCTTCGAGACGCGCGCAAGTGCGCGCCCCTCAGGATGAGGTTCTAGACCCTCATGGTGAGCAGCGCGAGCTACAAGGGCCAGCCGCCGGCGCTGATCGATCTCATCACCAACCTGATGCATTTCGAGATCGTCTCATTGGCGCTCGCGCTGCCGCATATCAGGCAAGGCACGATCAAACCACTCGCGGTGTTCACGGAGAAACGTATCGCCGACCTGCCCGATGTGCCGACGATCGCCGAGGCAGGCTACCCCGGGGCACACTACGTCTCCTGGTATGGGATCTATGTGCCTTCGGCGACGCCGGACGCGCTCGCCGAGCAGATCAATCAGGCCATCAACAAGGCGCTGCTCAATCCCGACGTTCAGCGCCAGCTCGCGGTCGCCGACATCCCGGGCAAGCCGATGTCGCTGAAGGAACTCGCTGCCCTGATGAAGGCCGACCACAACAAGCTGACATCCGTCGTCAATGCCACCGGCATGACGCCGCAATGAAACGATGTCACGATGTCATCGCAACGAGCGGGCCGTCTCAGGCGGCAAGCTCGCGATCCGTGGCTATGGCCGATCCAGCCTTTGCCCTGATCTCGGCAAGCAGCTTGTCGGCAAAGACATAACCGCCGCGGTTCTCCTTGGCCTGATAGAGGGCCGCGTCGGAACTCACCAGCAATGCCTCGACCGACTGGCCGTCGTCGGGCGACAGGGCCACGCCGATGCTGGCGCCGATCACGATTTCATGGCCACCGACGCGATAAGGCGCGCAAACCGATTCGAAGATTCTCCGCGCCATCGCTTCCGCATCCTCGCGGCTGGAAACATATTTCTGCACCAGGATGAATTCGTCACCGCCCATGCGAACGATCAGATCGCCCGGCTGCGCAATCGACTTCAGCCGTTCCGCCACCTGCTTGAGCAGGGCATCGCCGACGGGATGACCGAAGCGGTCGTTGGCTGCCTTGAAATGATCGAGATCGATGGCGTGGACCGCCACGCCTGTCTCGCGCCCGGCAACTATTTCGACCAGCTCCGTGTCCAGCACGGAGCGGTTGAAAACGCCGGTCATCGGATCGAGCCGCGCGAGCTGTTCGAATTGCTGCTTCAGCGTGATCTGGCTGATGGTGGATTTATAGCTTAGCCGGACCATTTCCAGGCTGCATCCCAGATAGATCGCGAGCAGGACTCCAAGTCCGAAGTGACGAAGATCCGGCACCGTCAGGGTCACGATGATGACGGGCAGACCGGTCGCGAGCAGATCGGCAATGGCGACAGCCGGACGAAGCGACAACCGCGCGACGACGCCGGCGCCAAATCCGAAGGCGACGCCGATCGCCATCACCGAACAAATGGCATCATCGAGCATGAGGCCGCGCGCGGCGGCAAGCCCGACGATCAGCGCCGTGACGACGCTTCCGGCGGCATAGCGCCACTCCCACTTGACGGCTTCGGCCCGATCAATTGAAGGCGCTTCGCCGATGCGCCGCCGGTAGGCGAGGACATCAAAGGTGCGTACGGCGGCGACCATCACGCCAACGGCTGCCAGCGCCGCGGTGATGATGTCTCCGGTCTCCCGCGCGGTGATCATCCCGACAATGGCCTGCGTCACGCCCGCGAACACGATCGGGACCAGCGTGCCATAGAGCGTGCCGATGATCTCGGAATACACCGCATCCGGAACAGGGCCGGCCCGACGACGAAATTTCATGGCAGAAAACATGTAGCCCCCAATCCTGGAGCCGCACGATAGGGTAAGACTATAAAGTTACGACCTCGCAGGTCGATCAAATTTTATCGATGCCCGCAATTAGGGAATCTTCACCACGTGGCTGACGCTTGTCGGCGAGGCGACCTCAACGCCAGCGTGAGCAGCGGTCGACTGATTTGCCCGTCGGGTCATCGGCTGGAAAACCTGTCCAGCCCCTCGCGAAAAAATATTCCGCTTAACCCGTCGGGCAAATCAAAATTATATCTCTTGCCATCCCGTCCCACTCAGAGGGGCGTTTCGCGA
>JBAQER010000302.1:0-8096 GCA_049286845.1 Bradyrhizobium sp. | reverse complement strand
GGCTTCAACGCCGTCTATGACCGCCTCGAGAGGGGGTACGCCAGGCTGATCGGCCGCCTGGTCGCGCACAGCAATCTGTCGGTCATATCGGCGCTGATCCTGATCGGCATCGCCGGTTACGGCCTGTCGCGGGTGCCGACGGGTTTCATTCCGATCGAGGATCAGGGCTATCTGCTCGTCGCGGTGCAGTTGCCCGATGGCGCCGCCCTCGATCGTACCCAGCGCGTGCTCCATCAGGTCAGCGAACTGGCCGGCAAGTCGCCGGGCGTCGAACAGGTCATCGGCATCGCCGGCATATCGGCGCTCGACAATTCCTCGAGCCTCTCCAGTGCCGGCGTCGCCTACCTGGTCCTGAAGGAGTGGAGCGCGCGCGGCCCGGGTGAGGATCTGCGGTCGCTGTTCGTCGGCTTGAACGAGAAGCTGTCCGTGATCCAGGAGGCCCGGATTCTGGTGATCCCGCCGCCGCCGATACAGGGCATCGGCAACGCCGCGGGCTTCGCCATGCAGGTCCAGCTGCGTGACGGCAATTCCGATTTCGGCAAACTGCAGGCGATCGCCGGCGCGATCGTCTCCAACGCGCAGACGCAAAGCGCGCTGCAGCGCGTCAGTTCGTCATTCCGCTCGCTGGTGCCGCAATTCGACGTCGAGGTGGACCGGATCAAGACCCAGACCCTGCATGTCACCACCGACCAGATCTTCTCGACCCTGTCTTCCTATATGGGTTCGACCTACGTCAACCAGTTCAACAAGTTCGGGCGCACCTTCCAGGTCTACGCCCAGGCGGATGCGCAATTCCGCCTGACGCCGAGGGATATCGAGAAGCTGATGGTGCGCAACAGCCAGGGCGACATGATTCCGCTCGGCACGGTGGCGAAGATCACGCCGGCAGTCGGCCCTTCGCTGATCAGCCTGTACAATCTCTATCCATCGGCGACGGTCATTGGCCTGCCGGCTACGGGCTACAGCTCCGGCCAGTCGATGGCGCTGATGGAAGAGATCGCCGCCAAGACCCTGCCGCCGGGGACCGGTTATGAATGGACGGCGATGTCGTACCAGGAGAAGGTCGTCGGCGGCCAGATCTACTTCGCGTTCGGCCTTGCCCTGCTGCTCGTGTACCTGGTGCTGGCCGGGCAATATGAAAGCTGGTACGCGCCGATCTCGGTGATCCTGGCGGTGCCGCTGTCGCTGCTCGGCCCGATGTCGGTGCTCACGGCACTGCGGATCGAGAACAACCTCTACACCCAGATCGGGATAATCCTGCTGATCGCGCTGTCGGCGAAAAACGCCATCCTGATCGTCGAGGTGGCGCTGGAGCTGCACGTGCGCGATCGCAAGCCGCTGATGGAATCCGCGATCGAGGCGGCACGGGCGCGATTCCGCCCGATCCTGATGACCTCGTTCGCCTTCATCCTCGGTGTGGTGCCGCTGGTGCTGGCGACCGGCGCCGGCGCCAGCGCCCGCAAGTCGATCGGCATCACCGTATTCTCCGGCATGATCGCCTCGACCTGCCTCGCGGTGCTGTTCGTTCCGACCTTCTTCGTCGTGGTGCAGCGGTTCGAAAACTGGCTGGCGGGACGGAAGAGCGAAGCGCCCGCGCCGCAGGCGGTTTCGCCGACGCCGGGCGGGACGCATTAGGTTTGCTCGTCATGCCCGGGCATTCAAGATCTCCGTCGTCCCGGACAAGCGAGCCAACGGGTCCGGCCTTCGGCCGGCCCGATGACAGGCTCCGCGAGCGCTGATCCGGGACCCATACGCCGTGTCCTCTCGTTTGCGCAGAATGTCAGCCGGCTTTCCACATCACACCCGCCGCGGCGTATGGGTCCCGGCGTTCGCCGGGACGACAACTTTTGTGATTACGTCGTTGCCTACAAGCGAGCCTGGCGAACGCTCCCTACACCTTCACCATGCGCTTGCCGCGGTTCTCGCCGGCCAACAGTCCGATCAGCGCCTTCGGCGTATTCTCAAGACCGTTGATGACGTCCTCCTGGACCTTCAACTTGCCTGACGCGACCCAGGACTGCAGGTCCTTCAGCGCCTGATCCCGCTGGTCCATATAGTCCATCACAATAAAACCCTGCATGACGAGCCGCTTCACCACGATCAGGCCGGGCACGCCGCGCGGGCCGTGCGCCGACGGCACGCCGTCATATTGCGAGATCGCGCCGCAGCAGGCGATGCGGCCGCGATTGTTCATCAGCGCGATGCAGGCTTCGAGAATGTCGCCGCCGACATTGTCGAAATAGACGTCGATGCCATCAGGCGCCGCCGCCCGCAGCGCCTTGAACACCGCGCCGTCCTTGTAGTCGACCGCGGCATCGAAGCCGAGTTCGTTGACCAGCCAGTCGCATTTGTCCTTGCCGCCGGCGATGCCGACGACGCGGCAGCCCTTGATTTTTGCAATCTGGCCGACGATCGAGCCGACTGAACCCGCCGCCGCCGAAACCACCACGGTCTCGCCGGCCTTCGGCTTGCCGATGTCGAGCAGCCCGAAATAGGCGGTCAGCCCGGCGATGCCGTAGACGCTGAGCAGGTGCGTCAACGGCTCCATCTTCGGCATCTTGGACAGATGCTTTGCCGGCACCGCGGCGTATTCCTGCCAGCCGGTATCGCCGAACACGATGTCGCCGGCCGCCAGTCCCGGTGCTTTCGACGACACCACTTCGGCGATGCTGCCGCCGGCCATCACCGTATTGGCCTCGACCGCCGCACGATAGGTCGCGCCGTGCATCCAGGCCCGATTGGCGGCATCGAGCGAAATGTAACGCACCTTCAGCAGCGCTTCGCCGTCCTTCGGCTCGGGAATGGCAGCCTTCGACTGCTTGAAATGCTCGGGGCCGAGTTTTCCGGTGGGTTTTTCGACCAGCAGGATCTGGCGGTTGACGGTGTCATTCATGGCGTTTCCTTCCTGACCTGCGGTTGCCCACATGATGCATTGTGCCTGACGCTAGTCGGCGACCGTTCATTCCACAACGGGAACATTGTGGCAAACATCCCGTGGTTTCGCCCCTCATGGTGAGGAGCGCATCGGAGTTTATCATCGGGCCGCGCTTCGCGCGGACCCGTTGGCGCGTCTCCGGACGATGCTTCGCATCGCCGGAAGAACCATGAGGCACGGGCCTGCATCCTTCGAGACGCGCGCAAGGGCGCGCTCCTCTGGATGAGGTCCTGTCACTGTGCCTCGTCAGAAGAAATTCAAATCCTCCGCACGCCCGCCTTGCGCGACGACGGCGTATTCGATCGCGAGGAACAGTCCGCCGGCGACGTAGATTTTCCGGTCTTGCGCGGCGGCGAGTTTTTCGCTGATGCCGACCGCATCCTCGATGGTGGCGGCGTTGTGAACGGCGGCTTGCGGGTTTGCCGCTCGCACCGCGCTTGCGATGTGGTTCACGTCCGCACCCTTATGGTGCGCGCGCGTGCAGATGATGGTGTCGAAGGACGGCGCCAGCGCGACGGCGATCTCCTCGGCCTTCTTGTCGCGGGAAACGCCGGTCACCAGAATCCAGCCGTCCGGGCCATGGATCGCCTTGAGGCTGGCGAGCGCTTGCCTGACGCCGTCGGGGGTATGGCCGACGTCGATCACCGTGAGCGGGTCTTGCCTGATCGTTTCGAGGCGGCCGGGCCAGCGCACCCCGCGAAGGCCGGACCGCACGGCGGCTTCAATCCGGTCGAGAGCCTTGCGGGGGTGCGCGCGTTGCAGCCAGAGCAGGAACAGGGTGATCGCAATGGCTGCGTTATTGATCTGAAACGCGCCGAGCAAGCCGATTTCGACGAGACGAAAATCGTAATATCCGAACTGATAGTCGAGCCGCTGCCCTGACGCCGATGCGACTTCGCTGTCGATGCCGATCTGCTCGCGGACGAACAGCGAAGCAATGTCGCGATTGCGGTTGTATTCGATCAGGTGCGGCCGCAGCGTCCGGCAATTCTCGCCATAGACGACGGTGCCGCCGGCGGCACAGGCGTCGCTCTTGTCGGAGGCGATCAATTCAAGGGAATGACCGAGCAGTTCGACGTGCTCATAATCGACCGAGGTGACGCAGGCGACGAGCGCGCCGATCAGACGTACCGGATCGTAGCGCCCGCCGATGCCGGCCTCGAAGGCGGCAAACTCGCATCCGCTCGCCTGAAAATGCAGGCAGGCCAGCGCGAACAGCGCTTCGAAGGCGCCGAATTGCTCGCCACGCCGGCGTGAGACCTCGGCGATCGCCGCCTCGATCCGCCGCTTCAGCCGCGCCAGATCGTCATCGCCGATCGGAGAGCCATCGACCTGAACCCGCTCGTTGAAACGATAGAGGTGCGGCGAGGTGAACAAGCCCGTGCGCAAGCCATAGGCGCGGCCGATGCCGGCGCAGAGCGCCGCGGTGGAGCCCTTGCCGTTGGACCCGGTGACGACGACGGAGGCGCGCGCGAGTCTTGCGCGATCGATCGCCAGCGCCTCCAGCAGCTCGGCCATCCGCGCCAGGCAAATGCCGTCGCCATATTTCGGAAGATCAAACACCGAGTAGTCCCATCGCGGAAAAGGTATGCTGCCAGATTTTCAGGATCAGGTCGCCGCGCTCCGATTGCTCCAAGAGCCGGATCGACGGGTTGGAGTTGACCTCGATCACCCGCATCGCCCCCGGGTCGCCGCCGACATCGGTGAACAGGTCGACGGCGGCGACGCGCAGTCCGAGAGCGCTCACGGCCTTCTTCGCCAGCGTCAGCGCGGGTTCGGAAGGCAGCGGTTCGAGCCGCATCGTGCCGCCCGCGCTCAGGTTCATGCGTCCGGGAATGTCCCAGCGCTCGTCCTTCGCCAGCACGGCATCGAGCGCCGTGCCGCGATCGCTGGGCACGGCAACCGGCGAAAGGCCGCGCGATCGCAGGCCGTCATTGTGCGCGGTCAGGAGATCGCGGATCCGGCTGACGCCGTCGCCCAGCAGCGAGGGCGGATATTTGCGCGCCGTAAACAGCACCTCGTCGTCGAGCAGAAACACCCTGTATTCAGTTCCCGCGACGACCGGCTGCATCAGGATCGCGTCGTAGTAGGGCGCGACCTCGCCGAGATATCGCACCAGCGAGTCCTCGTCATGCACCGCCTGCGCGAAATCGCCGCGCGAACCGGTCAGGGGTTTGACGAAAGCCGACCCACCCAGTTTCCGGAAATGCGCCAGCGCATCCTCGCGCTCATGCCCCGCGGGGCGATGGGCGCGGTGGCGGTCCCAAAGGAAGAAATATTCGCCGCCCAGCGTCGCGACGCCGGCCTGTTCGAGAATCCGGCTGGTGAAATATTTGTCCGATGCCAGCGTCGATGCGGTGGCGTTGTTCTGCGGATAGTACGAGCAGCGCCCGGCGCCGAAATGGATGCTCCTGGCCGCCGAGCTGACGCTGAACACCAGCCCCGTTCCGCCGTCGCGATCCGCAAAGGCGAGGCCGAATTCGGCGCAGGCATAGGCGGCATAGACCGTCTGGTCCGGATAGAAGCCCGGCTTTCCCACTCGAAAATCTCTCAAGTCGCGCATGCAATATCCGGCGATCTGGCATTCCATTTCTGGTGTTTTATCTCTTAACGATGTTTTCGCCGCCGCGGGGCAATTTTACTGCCGCAACGGCACGTATTTCAGCATGTTAATTGCGTATGCGCCGCTCAGGCGATGAAGATTTTCTGAACCGGTTTTCAAGATGAATCGACTGCCATTCCGAGCGCGCAATTGCGCTTCAAGGCTTGGTTGACTATCTCCCGTTTTGGCGTAGGTGAAGCGCCAAATCACCAGACATTGCAGGGGTTTTTGGCCTCTCTCGAGGCCGAACAACCCGTTCGTTCCACGTCAGGCCGTCAGGAAAAACGAAAACACATGAGTGCATTCCATCGAGAGAAAGTTCTTTCCGTCCGGCACTGGACCGATACGCTTTTCAGCTTTACCGCCACCCGCAATTCCGGCTTCCGATTCCAGAACGGGCAGTTCGCCATGATCGGCCTGGAGGTCGATGGCCGTCCGCTGCTGCGCGCCTACAGCATGGCGAGCGCCAATCACGAGGAATCGCTGGAATTCTTCTCGATCAAGGTCGCCGACGGGCCGCTGACTTCCAAGCTCCAGAAGATCAGGGAAGGCGACACTATCCTGGTCGGACGCAAGGCGACCGGCACGCTGATCGCCGACAATCTGATCCCGGGCAAGCGGCTGCTGCTGCTGTCGACCGGAACGGGTCTGGCGCCGTTCGCGAGCCTGATCAAGGATCCCGACGTCTACGACCGGTTCGAGAGCATCGTGCTGGTGCACGGCTGCCGGCAGGTATCCGAACTCGCCTATGGCGAAGAGCTGGTGGCGAAGCTGCGCGACGACGAATTGTTCGGACCGCTCTTGACCGAGAAGCTGCAGTATTATCCGACCGTGACACGCGAGCCGTTCCGCAATCGCGGCCGCATCACCGACCTGATCACCTCGGAGCAGCTGTTCAACGACATCGGTCAGCCGCCACTCGACATCGAAACCGACCGCATCATGATGTGCGGCAGTCCCGCCATGCTGGAAGAGCTGCGGACGATGTTCGAGACACGCGGCTTTCTCGAAGGCAGCCACAGCGAGCCCGGCCATTTCGTCATTGAAAAGGCGTTCGTCGAGCGCTGATGCTGTAGCCGTTACGATGTTGCAGCATCGGCGGTCTGCTCCCTCTCCCATGGGGAGAGGGTCGTCACCACCGATCTCGTCTCGGGCGACAGCGCGGTGCTGTCGGAAGGCTCGGCCGCTGAGGCGATCATCGCCTCGACCGCGATTCCCGGTGCTTTCGCGCCGGTTCGCCACAAGGATACCTACCTGGCCGACGGCGCAATCTCCTCGAACACCCCGGTCCCGGCATCCAATATTTCGTTGTGCCGCCATTATGTCCGCTGGTAGGATCGCCCTACGATTTCTCGCGCACCGCAGATCATATCGAGCGCGCCATCCACAGCACCGATGCGTGGCTGGCGCAGAACGGCGGGATCGCCCACGAGATGCGCTCGCACCGTCACTGATCCGTTCGAGGCGGCGGCAGGTTACGCTGCAGTGCGAAAGAACGCGCGGCGGCCGGCATCGGGTCGCATTGATTCTGCGCCGGATGATTCGGTAGCCTCTCGCGAAACGGTCTGCCGTCATATCCGTAACCTGTAACGCCGGATATCGTGTACAGGATTATTTCGAGAGTTGGATTAGGCTCAAGGCCGGCAAGAACAATATCGGCACAATCTGCCCGAGGGTCCCATGGAAACGCTGATGCTTCCGTTCTCGCCGCGCTTCATCGTCCTGACGATCTGCGCCGTCGTCACGGCCTTGCTGCTCGCCATCGGGATCGTGGACGCAAACACCAAGGTGTGGGAACTGATCCTGATCCCGATCCTGATTTTCGGCGCGCTCACATTGCTCGGCCTTCGCGATCTCACCCAGAAGAGCCACGCGGTCTTGCGCAATTATCCGATCTCGGCGCATATCCGCTTCCTGCTCGAAGAGATCAGGCCGGAGATGCGGCAGTATTTCTTCGAGAGCGAGAAGGACGGCATGCCGTTCAGCCGCGACACCCGCGCGGTGGTCTATCAGCGCGCCAAGATGGAGCTCGACAAGCGGCCGTTCGGCACCCAGGAGGATGTCTATCGCGAGGGCTACGAATGGATGCACCATTCGATGTCGCCCAAGATCCATGCCAGCGAGAAATTCCGCGTCACCGTCGGCGGCCCGGATTGTGCCAAGCCGTATTCGGCTTCCGTCTTCAATATTTCCGCGATGAGTTTCGGCGCGCTCAGCCCGAACGCAGTGCGCGCGCTGAATGCGGGGGCCAGGAAGGGCGACTTCGCCCATGATACCGGCGAGGGCGGCGTCAGTCCCTATCACCGCGAACATGGCGGCGACATCATCTGGGAAATCGGCTCGGGCTATTTCGGTTGCCGCAACCGCGACGGCAGCTTCAATCCCGAATTATTCGCCAGCGTTGCCTCCGACGACCAGATCAAGATGGTCGAACTCAAGATCAGCCAGGGCGCCAAGCCCGGGCATGGCGGCGTGCTGCCGGCGGCCAAGGTTTCGGAGGAGATTTCCAAGATCCGGGGTGTGGCGATGGACGAGGATTGCATCTCGCCGGCGTCGCAC
>JBAQER010000301.1:0-2414 GCA_049286845.1 Bradyrhizobium sp. | reverse complement strand
CAGGTCGACGGCCTTGGACGAAAACGACACCAGCCCCCACCCCAGCACGAGGACGTGCAGGGCAACCGAGGCAACCAGCGTCTTGTCGACCTTGACCTTCACTTCAGCTTTCCCGCTCCGCCTTCAGCCGAAGGCTGATCTGGTGCCGCCTCACGATCAACCCCCCTGCTCGGGAATGATGACGATATTCGCCTTGAAGCCCGCGGTTCGAATGGTGCCCAGCAATTTCATCATATCGGTATAGCAGACGTCCTTGTCGCCCCGCAGGTAGACGACGCTCTCGGCATCGGACCGCGTTCCCCTGATGGCCTTGATTTTGGGCGGCAAGTCGGCAGCCGAAATCAGCGTATCCCCGAGGTAGAGCTCGACATTCGAATTGCAGCTTCCACCGGTGCGCTTGACGGACAACGTCAACGGCGGCTGGTTGGATGCCAACGACTTGCCGCCGCTGGCGACCGGCAGGTCGATATCGATGGTCGACGTCATCAGCGGCGCCGCGACCATGAAGATGATCAGCAGCACCAGCATGACGTCGACCATCGGCGTGACGTTGATCTCGGCCATCACCGGCTTGCGCCGGCCGCGGCGCCCGCCGCCGCCGGACGAACTTGCCATGTTCATCGCCATGATCTGCTGCTCACGATCTGCTCATCATATACCGCCCCTCACGCCGTTTGTCCGGGGGCATGATCTTGTCCGAAAACCGGTTTCCACTTTTCGGGATCATGCCCGCTCGTCGATCTGGCGCGACAGGATCGCGGAAAATTCGTCGGCGAAACCTTCCAGCCGCTGGGCCTGGCGGTTCACCTCGGACGTGAACTTATTGTAGAAAATTGTCGCCGGAATTGCGGCGATAAGGCCGATGGCGGTGGCAAACAGCGCCTCCGCGATGCCCGGGGCCACCACCGCCAGGGAGGTATTCTTGGAGGCGGCGATCGACTGAAAGCTCGACATGATGCCCCAGACCGTGCCGAACAGGCCGACAAAGGGACCCGCCGAGCCCACCGTCGCCAGCACCAGGAGCCGCCGTTCCAGCCGCTCGACCTCGCGGGCGATCGAGACGTTCATGACCTTCTCGATCCGCATCTGCAGGCCGGCGAAGGACCGCGACTGGCTTTCGAACGACCGCTTCCATTCGCGCATCGCCGCGACGAAGCACGCCGCCATCGATTGCGTCGGCTTGGCCGACAACGCGCGGTAAAGTTCCTCGATCGACTGGCCAGACCAGAACGCCTGTTCGAAACGGTCCATCGCGCGCTTGGTGCGCGCATACAGGAATATCTTGTCGATCGCGATCGCCCAGACCCATACCGAGCAGGCGAGCAGCCCCAGCATGACCGTTTTCACGACCCAATGGGCCTGCAGGAACAGGGTGATCAGCGATACGTCGGTGGATGCCAGCGGCAAGGCTGACTGAGCCACGTCGGCGGGATTCATGTCCGGTATCCTCTCAACGCAAGTGTCCCAAATCCGCCGGGAGCAATTGGCTGCCGGTTCCACAGCCGCGCGTCAGCCGCGGCGGTAACGCCAGCGCGAGAGCCTTGTCTTGTGTCGCATGGGGGCCCGTCCAAAGCCGGACCCTGCATCCCCTGCCAACATGTCAAAACGAGGGCTTTTCGCGCGTCATTACGTCCCTAACCAGACGCTAATCATGGTTAATGGGCAGTTACCAAAGGGGAATTCGGCGGCGTCAAATGGCGGCGGCGGAACATAGCCATCCGGCGCCCTGACCCGGCGCGAGGCCTGCCGCAGGGTACTTTCAAAAATCGCTAAAACGACCCCATGCAAAGTAAGGATGCACTTGTTCCGACAAGGAAATTGGCCGTGGTCGCCCCCGACCTGATCCCCTCGCGCCCTACCTTGATACCTTTTCGGGGCAATTGATGAGGCGCGGGGGAATTTAGCGGCCTCTTTCGACTCATACATCACATCGTCGCGTGACGGTAACCCGTCCGCCTTGCGGTATTCGGCGTCTCCGGGCGGAGGTGGCAAGGACCCGAGATTACCATCCTTGCAGATCAAATTGAAAACTGCCGAGGCCAAAGCTTGGCCAAACATTCCCCAGCAGCGGGCAGGCAACGGGAGGCTCCGCGCGTTCATCGCGGGGATGCCCTCGCCGGCACACGCTGCTGGCCTATTCACCCGACCTTCACCGGTCGGGTACGCTGACAGCCGATGGAGACGGCCAACGGCGGGGGCATCAAAGCCTGAAATCCGCTTCTCAACCATCAATTGCGGCGATAGCGTCAGATGTTTGTCAGCAGGGGCCAATGTCGAAGCCGAGGTGGGCGCCGCGCCATGGAAAGTGGGGACCTGTCAAACCAGGGTTCTGGGCCATCTGGCACGCGAACAAGGAATCGCTGCGGGATAATAGATATGCTGTCCGCAAGAACGACGATGGTCAGTGGCAGGTC
>JBAQER010000300.1:0-12209 GCA_049286845.1 Bradyrhizobium sp. | reverse complement strand
CGTCAAGGGACTGCGGATGCCGACCGGCCTGGCGTTTCGCGACGGCGCGCTCTACGTCATCGATGTCGACAAGCTGATCAGATACGACAACGCCGAAGCCAACCTCGACAATCTCGGCGCCGGCAAGGTGGTCTATGACGACATGCCGCCCTATATGGCGCACGGCTGGAAATATATCGCCGTGGACAAGGATGGCTGGTTCTATCTGCCGTTCGGGCCTCCCTTCAACATCGGGCTCCCGCCGACCAGCGTCTCGCAGATCCGCCGCGTCGATCCCAAGACCGGCAACGCCGAACTGGTGGCGCTCGGCGTCCGCAACAGCGTCGGCGGCGATGTCGATCCGCGCAGCGGCAAATACTGGTTCACCGAGAACGCCCGCGACTGGATGAGCGACGACACGCCGAGCGACAAGCTCAACATGATCTCGAAGATGGGCGAGCACTTCGGCTATCCCTATTGCCACCAGGGTGACCTGCCCGATCCGAAGTTCGCGATGGGCCACAAATGTTCGGAATTCACCCCGCCGGTACTTAAACTCGGCGCGCATGTGGCTCCGCTCGGCATGAAGTTCTATACCGGCGACCAGTTCCCCGCCGAGTACAAGAACAATATCTTCATCGCCGAGCACGGCTCCTGGAACCGGCATAAATATCAGGGTGCCCGGATCAAGCGCGTGATCGTCGGTGCCGACGGCAAGAACGCCAAGCAGGAGATCTTTGCGTCAGGCTGGCTCGAAGGCGACCAGGGCTATCTCGGCCGGCCGGCCGATATCGTGCTCGCCAAGGATGGCTCGATGTTCATCGCCGACGATTGGGCCGGCGCGATCTATCGCATCAGCTACAGCAAGAAGTAGGTCTGAACAGACAGAGGCTGCGGCCGCCCGGGAACGGGTGGCCGCAGCTTCGCGTTTTGTGAGCGGAAACAGGAAAGCCGATGATGCGCCGCCGGTTCGCACTGCATGTACTTTGCGGTCTCACCTTCGCACTGATCGCTATCCCGGCCCATGCCGCCGACATCGCCGCGGGCAAGCAAAAGGCCGAACTGTGCATCGCCTGTCACGGCGAAAGCGGCATTTCGCAGACCGAGAATATTCCCTCGCTCGCGGGCCAGCCCGATCTGTTCATTCAGTGGCAACTGGTTTTCTTTCGGGCCGGTACACGCAAGAACCTCCCGATGCAGCCGGTCATCGAACAGCTCAACAATGAGGATATCCGCAATCTCGGCGCCTATTTCGCGTCGCTCACCCCGCCCAAAGGGAAGACCGACGACAATCCGGATCTATCCCGCAAGGGCGCGCAAGCCGCCGCGGGGCGGCGCTGTGCCGCGTGCCATACTGACAGCTATGCCGGGACCAAGGCGGTCGCCCGCGTCGCGGGCCAGCGCCAGGAATATCTCCTGAAGGCGCTGCACGACTACAAATCGGGCGTGCGATCCGGCGGCGGCATGGCGGCGATGGCGGACGTCGCCTATTCCCTCAGCGAAGAGGAAATCGAGGCGCTGGCGCATTATCTCGCGCATTTGTAATACTCAAACGGTCCTCATCCTGAGGAGCTGCCTCCTGGCCGCATCTCGAAGGATGGCCGCGAGTTCAATGTTGCGTCCATCCTTCGAGACGCTTGCGGAGTTTATCATCGGGCCGCGCTTCGCGCGGACCCGGTGGCAAGCTCCTCCAGGATGAGGCAGCATTCATCCTCGCTGTTTCTCATACACCTTGAGGTGGGTGTAGGCGATGCGCAGCCTTGGCACCGGCACCTTGGCGGCATCGCCGCGCGCAATCAGATCGCCGATCACGTGATCAGCCTCGACGGGCGCGCCCGCCTTGATGTCGCGAAACATCGACGCGGTGACCTGCGAACCTTCGGCGGTCAGCAAGCCGCGCGTGCGCTGGAAGAACGGTCCGCTCGGCGCATGGCCCTCGGCTTCAGCAACTTCGCTGCATTCATCGAGCACGCCGAGGATGAAATCCTTGCCGCCGGGTACCGCCAGGATATTGCCGACCGAGCTGCGCATCAGGCAGGTTGAGGCCGCGAGCGAGGCGAGGAATACCCATTTCTCCCACATCTCCTGCACGATGTTCTCGCTGGCCACCGAACCGAACCTGCCGCTCGCCATCACCTCGGCGATGGCGCGGACCCGGTCCGACAACTTGCCACCGCGTTCGCCGAAATTGAGCGATTGCATCGGATTGAGCTGAACCACCTCGCGCGCCTCATTGAGCGTGGCGGCGATCGCACAGAGGCCGCCCAGCACGCGCTCGCGTCCGAACCTGGCGTCGAGCACCTCGAGATGCAGCATGCCGTTGAGCAGCGGGATGATCGCGGTCTGCGGCCCGACCGCCGGCGCAAACGACGTGATGGCGTCGTCGAGATCGAAGGCCTTGCAGCTCAGCAATACAACGTCGAATTTCTCGGTGAATTTTCCCGCCTGCACGGTCGGCGGATTCTTCAAGGTCACGTCGCCGTTCGGACTCTTGATCACGAGGCCGGCTGAGGCCAGCTCGGCGGCGCGTTTGGGACGGACCAGGAACGTGACGTCGCGGCCGGCCTCGAGCATCCTGCCGCCGAAATAGCCGCCGATGGCGCCGGCGCCGACCACGAGAATGCGCATTGCTTGGCTTCCTTCTTATTGTTGTTGGGGGGGACGGATGGCGAATGGGGAGTAGCGAATCGACCTTCCCTCTTCGCTATTCGCCACTCCCCATTCGCTTAGTTACTTGCCCGCGATCAGTTCCTCGACCTCGCGCAACTGCTCCTTGCCGAAGAACATTTCCTTGCCGACGAAGAAGGTCGGCGAGCCGAATGCGCCGCGCTCGACCGCTCTTTGCGTGTTCTCGATCAGCTTCGCCTTGACGTCCGGCTCCTGCGCGCGCGCGAACAGCTTTGCCGCATCGAGGCCCGACGCCGCGAGCGCCTTGATCGCCACTTCGGGGTCGTCCATCTTCTTGGGTTCGACCCACATGTGATGAAACGCCGCTTCGACATATTTCTCGAACACGCCCTCCAGCTGCGCAGCGACGGCCGCGCGCATCAGGTTGAGGGTGTTGACCGGAAAGAACGGGTTCCAGACATAGGGCCTGACCTGAAAACGCTTCAGGAAGCGTTCGGTCTCCAGTGCGTTGAACTCGGGCTTGTTTTTGACGCCGGCAAGCGTTTCCGCGGGGGATCTGTTGTTGGTGGCCTTGAAGATGCCGCCGAGCAGGATCGGCACATATTCGAATTTCACGCCGGTCCGCTTTTCGATCGCCGGAATCGCCTCATGGCTGAGGAAAGCGTTGGGGCTGCCGAAATCGAACAGGAATTGCGGGACGATCGGATTCAACGGCAGTCTCCCTGACACGACGGTTCTTATATGATCCCTGTCATTTCAACAGCCTAGCGGCTCGCATGTGCGGGATCAACCGGCCGCACCCTCCTGCGCTTCGCGCTCGAACGCCGCTGCGGCGAGCCGGCGCGCGTGATCGCGCACGTCGGCAGGCCAGGAGGCGGTCCATGTTTCAAATCGTCCGGCGTCGCCTGCAAACAGCGCGCGCGCCACTTCCTCGTAATGCGGCTTGTTTTCCGCCATTGCGGCGATGAAGCGGTAAGCCGCTTCCCGCGCGTGCCTGATGCGGTCCTTGTCCCGGTTGGCGCGCCTGGCCTCGTCGACCAGTCTGCGCAGCGCCACCGAGGCGCCGCCATTCTGCTGCGCCAGCCATTCCCAGTGCCGCGGCAGCAGCGTGACTTCGCGCGCGACCACGCCGAGCTTGGGCCGGCCGGGGCCGCGCGGTGCGGGCGGTGCGGCATCATCTTCCTGGGCAGGCGCGTCAGCCGCTTTCGGCAATCGCGCCAGTACATCATCGACCGAGCCGCGAAAATCGAGGTCGATCGGGCCGCTGCTGCTGCCGTCGAACACCAGCACCGATGCATCCTTGTGTCGGTCGAGCGCCTCCTTGGCTGCGCGGACGACCTCACGCAGATCGCCGGACGCTATACAGCGGTCGCCATCGAAGGCGATGTAGGCGGGGCCAGGTCCCGGATTCATGACGAGCTCCTCAATTCCAGGCCTGTTATTATCCGGGTGAATTGGCATCGTCAATAACATCCGGGTAATATAGTCCGTTTGCGGTATCTCGACTTTCCGGTGTGCGGCTGGCACGACCACCGCTGCCGATCCGCCGCGACCCCGGGAGAAACGCCATGCTCACCGTCCATCATCTCAACAACTCTCGCTCGCAGCGCGTACTGTGGTTGCTGGAAGAACTCGGCGTCCCCTACGAGATCGTCCGCTATCAGCGACAGCCGGACATGCGGGCGCCGGCGGAACTGCGCGCGATTCACCCGCTCGGCAAATCGCCCGTCATTACCGACAGTGGCAACACCATCGCCGAGTCAGGCGCGATCGCCGAATACATCGTCGACACCTATGGCGCGGGACGCCTGATCCCGCCGCCGAAGACGCCGGAACGGCTGCGCTACACTTACTGGCTGCACTACGCCGAAGGCTCGGCGATGTCGCCGCTGCTGTTGAAGCTGCTGTTCACGCTGATGCCGAAGCGCGCGCCGGCGCTGCTGCGCCCGCTGGTGCGCAAGGTTTGCAATCAGGCGCTGACCACGCTGGTCAATCCGCAGCTCAAGCAGCACATGGCTTACTGGGAAGGCGAACTTGGCAAAAGCGAATGGTTCGCCGGCCAGGAGTTCACGGCCGCCGACATCCAGATGAGCTTCCCCTTGGAAGCCGCCGCTGCGCGCGGCGGGCTCGAGCAGGGCCACCCCCGGTCGATGGCATTTCTCGAACGCATTCACGCCCGGCCGGCTTACAAGCGTGCGCTGGAAAAAGGCGGGCCGTATACGGTCGGACGGGGATGATTTGCCTCTGGCTTCAACGCGAAAACGAATCTGACACCCACCAAACCACTGCTTTGACTAATGAATTAATATTACCCGGATTAAATTGACGGCCGCCCGGAGGCCTGCTATCGTCATCGTAGTAGCGAGCAGGACTGCCCGAGGGTCGCGATGAAAAGCGAAGACAAGAAAGCGGCCATCGCCGCCTACAAGGAACGCAAAACCGTCGCCGGGATCTACGTCATTCGCTGCAGCACCTCGGGTCAGGTCTGGGTTGGCCAGTCGCCAAATCTCGACACCATCCAGAACCGGATCTGGTTCTCGCTCCGAATGGGCAGCAACTCCAACCGCGAACTCCAGAATGCATGGACCGCGCATGGCGGCAACGATTTCACCTTCGAGGCGATCGAGCGGCTGAAGGACGAGGAACTCGCTTACGTCAGAGACACGCTCTTGAAAGAACGCGCGGCGCATTGGCGGTCCGTGCTGAACGGATCGGTCGTCTAGGCCCTCACCTCTGCGTCGCTGCGATCACGTCGCTGAACAAGTGCCCGGATCGGCAGCGTGGTTCTAGCGCGCCTTCTGGGCCTCGCCAACGGACGGCAGTGCCCTGACGGTGACGCCGGGCGGCGGAACGTCGTCATCGGGCACGAAGAAATCCGACATCAGCGTGACCTTCGGATCGACCCGGTAGCGCTCGAAGTCGCGCACACCGCTTTCGTAGAGGACCTTGTCGTCGATGCAGAACTGCCCGGTGAACTCGCGCGACGGTCTGGTGAAAATGGCATAGGCGGCATCGCCCATGATCTCAGGCGTCCGGCTGGCGCGCATCATGGCGTCTCCGCCCAGGAGATTTCCAACCGCGGCGGTGGCGATGGTGGTGCGCGGCCACAATGCGTTGACGGCGACGCCTGCGGATTTGAGCTCGGCAGACAGGCCGAGCACGCACATGCTCATGCCGAACTTTGCCATGGTATAGGCCGTGGAGTGCTCGAACCATTTCGCCTGCATGTCGAGCGGCGGCGACAGCATCAGGACGTGCGGGTTTACCGCCTTCTTCAGATGCGGGATGCAGTATTTCGACACCATGAAGGTGCCGCGGGTGTTGATGCCCATCATCAGATCGAACCGCTTCATGTCGGTTGCTTGGGAATTGGTCAGGCTGATGGCGCTGGCGTTGTTGACACAGATATCGATGCCGCCGAATTCAGCGACGGTCCTGTCGATCGCCGCCATCACCTGGGCCTCCTCGCGGATATCGCAGAGGACCGGCAGCGCCTTGCCGCCGGCGGCGCGGACTTCGTCGGCGGCGGTGTAGATGGTGCCCTTGAGTCTCGGATGCGGCTCCGCCGTCTTGGCGGCGATCGCGATATTGGCGCCGTCGCGCGCGGCGCGCAGCGCGATCGCCAGCCCGATGCCACGGCTGGCGCCGGATATGAACAGCGTCTTGCCCTTGAGCGAAGTCATGTTGCCTCCCTGCGGCGTTTCCCGCCGCTCCTGGTCTATTGCCCCGCGGCTTCCGCGCCACGGGTACGCGGATCGGGTGCGCCGAGCAATCCGTTCGGCGTCACGGCGATCGAATTGGCCGAGGTCTGGCCGAGCGGTTCGATCACCTGGTGGCCCCTTTCCCTGAGCGCGGCCAGCGTGTCGTCGGCGAAGCCGCGCTCGACCCGGACCACATCCGGCAGCCACTGATGGTGCAGGCGCGGCGCCGCCACCGCCTGCGCGACGTCCATGCCGTAATCGAGCACGTTGACGATCACCTGCAGCACCGTCGAGATGATGCGGCTGCCGCCGGGCGATCCCGTCACCAGCACCGGCTTGCCGTCCTTGAGCACGATGGTCGGCGACATCGACGACAGCGGGCGCTTGCCGGGGCCGGGCAAATTGGCCTCGAACCCGACCAGACCGAAGGCATTGGAGGCGCCGGGCGCCGCGGTGAAGTCGTCGAGTTCGTTGTTGAGCAGCACGCCGGTGCCGTCGGCAACCAGGCCGACCCCATAGGGGAAATTCAGCGTGTAGGTGTTGCTGACGGCGTTGCCGCGGCTGTCCACGACCGAGAAATGCGTGGTGTTGCTGCCTTCGCGCGGCGGCGTCGCCGATAGCGCGTCCATCCACGGCGTCGCGCGATCGAGGTCGATGCTGGCGCGCTGTTTGGCGGCATATTCCTTCGACATCAGCGTTGCGACCGGCGCGCTGATGAAGTCGGGGTCGCCGAGGTAGCGCGCACGATCGGCATAGGCGCGTTTCATCGCCTCGATCATGACATGCAGTGAAGCGGCTGAACCCCGCTTCATCTCCGGCATCGGAAACCCTTCCAGGATATTCAACGTCTCCAGCAGCACGACGCCGCCCGACGAGGGCGGCGGCATCGAGATGATATCGAAACCGCGGTAGCTGCCGCGCACCGGCGCGCGAATCACGGGCTGGTACGATTTGAGATCGTCCGTCGTCATGATGCCGCCGGCGTCGCGAATCCCCGCCGCCAGCCTTTCCGCGACCGGGCCTTCGTAAAAGCCACGCGGTCCCTGCGCGGCGATAGCCGAAAGCGTTGCCGCCAGGTCGGCCTGGACCAGCCTGTCGTCTTCGCGCAAGGAGGTGCCGTCGGCGCGGGAGAATACTTTGGCTGAGGCCGGCCAGCGCGCCAGCCGCCGCGCAATCGCGGGCAGGGTGTCGGCCATGTCGTCGGCGATGATGAAGCCATCGCGCGCCAGCTCGATCGCCGGCTTGAGCAGATCCGCCAGCGTGAATTTGCCGGAGCCGTATTTTTCCAGCGCCAGCGCCAGGCCCGCTACGGTGCCGGGGACGCCGATGCTGAGCCCGGAATCGCGCGACTTGGCGATGTCAGGCTTGCCGTCGGCGCCAAGGAAAATGTCGCGCGTGGCGGCAGCAGGCGCGGTCTCGCGATAGTCGATGGCGACGTCCTCGTGGCGCTCCTCCGAATGGATGACCATGAAGCCGCCGCCGCCGATATTACCGGCGCGCGGATAGGTCACTGCCAGTGCAAAGCCGGTCGCCACTGCGGCATCGATGGCATTGCCGCCCTGCCTCAATATATCGGCCCCTATTCGTGCGCCGATCTTCTCCTGCGCGACCACCATGCCGTGTTCGGCGGCAACGGAGTGAACGGTGCCCGTGGGCGGAGGAAGGTACTCGCGACGCTCCTGCGCGCCCGCCGGCAGGCAAAACGCAGCAACCAGTGCGATTGCGGCAAGGAACCTGCGCCGCTCGGCTGTGAACGAAACCATCAAATCTTCCGTACTGATCTTGGGTTTAGCGAAATGACGCAGGGCTCGTGGCTGCCAGGAATGCTATATGGATTTCGGCGCAATACGCAAAACGCCTGTTCGTGATTCGGCGGAAGATTTTGAGCATGACAATTGCTGCTTCAGACGTGCGCATTGCTGGTATGCAGACCTATCCGCGCCGCGCCGCCGTCATCAGCTGGATATTCTTCGATTGGGCCGCCCAGCCCTACTTCACGCTGATCACGACCTTCGTGTTCTCGCCCTATTTCGCCACCCATGTGGCGAAAGATCCGGCGAGCGGCCAGGCGCTGTGGGGGTTCGCCACCGCGGCGGCGGGGCTGGTGATCGCGCTGCTGTCGCCGGTCCTCGGCGCGATCGCAGACGCCAGCGGCCGCCGCAAGCCGTGGATCGCCGTGTTCGGCGCGCTGCTGGTGATCGGCTCCTCGTTGATGTGGTTCGGCAGGCCAGGCGACCCCAGCGTGATTCCGGCACTGCTGCTCGCCTATGGCATCGCGACCATCGGCGTCGAATTCGCCACCGTCTTCAACAACGCGATGATGCCTTCGCTGGTGCCGCCGGACAAGATCGGCCGATTGTCCGGTACCGGCTGGGCTACCGGCTATGTCGGCGGCATCATCTGCCTGATCCTGGTACTCGGCTTTCTGGCGGCAAACCCCGATACCGGGCGCACGCTGTTCGGGTTTGCACCGCTGTTTGGGCTCGATCCCGTCAGCCATCAGGGCGATCGCATCACCGGCCCGCTGACCGCTGTCTGGTTCATGATCTTCGTCACACCTATGTTCCTGCTGACGCCGGATTATCCGGCGAAGCTCCCCGTGCGCGAATCGCTGCGCGCGGGATTGACCGAGTTGAAGGAAACTCTGGCCGAGTTGCCGCAACGGAAGTCGTTGGCGGCTTTCCTGCTCGCCAACATGGTCTATACCGACGGCCTGATTTCGCTATTCGCGTTCGGCGGCATTTATGCCGCGGGCACCTTCGGCTGGCACACCATCCAGATCGGCACCTTCGGGATTATGCTCGCCATTGCCGGGACGATCGGTGCATGGCTCGGCGGCAAGCTCGATGATTCGCTGGGACCGAAACGCGTCATCGCCGGCAGCGCGTTGATCCTGCTGTCGTCGGTCGTGGCGATTCTGCTGGTGGACCGGGATTCGATCCTGTTCGTCAAAGTTGCGCCGCCCGTGCCGGGCGGTGCGCTGTTTTCCGGCGCCGCGGAGCGCGCCTACCTGGTGCTCGGATGCCTGATCGGCATGGCCGGCGGCCCGCTGCAGGCGGCGGCGCGGACCCTATTGGTCCGCCTGGCGCCGAAGGACCGCATCACGCAATATTTCGGACTGTTCGCGCTGACCGGCAAAGTCACGTCGTTCGTCGGGCCGCTCCTGATCGGCGCCATCACCGCCGTGACCGCAAGCCAGAAGGCCGGCATGGCCGTGCTGGTGGTGTTCTTCGTGGCAGGACTGGCGCTGTTGTCACGGGTGCAGGAAAAATAGGCGCAGCGTCCGTGCTAGCGGGTGTCGCGTTGATAATGCGTGTTCACGGTAACGGCGCCAACGGCCCGCGATACGCAGGGACAGATCTTGCCGTTCGCCTTCTTCTGGTGATCGCTGAAGAAGACGTCGCGGTGATCGATCTGGCCGTCCACTGAAACGACGTCGATCGCACAGACGCCGCATTCACCGCGCTCGCAGTCCGATATCATCTCGAAGCCGGCATCGTTGAGCGCATCCAGCATCGATTTGTTTTCGGGAACCACGATCTCGCGGCTGGATTGGCCGATCCGGACCCGGAACGATTCGGTCGGCAACAGGCCGCTCGAGCCGAAGGTTTCGTAGCGCAAATCGGCCGGCAGGCGTCCGGCCGAGGCCCAACCGCGCCGTGCCGCGTCGAGAAGGCGCATCGGGCCGCAGACGGCGGCCAGCGCATCCGGAGGCAGACGGCCGAAGGTCTGGTCCAGGTCGATGGGTCGGCCTTCGTCGCTAGCGTGGACGATCAGACGGTCTCCGAGCAGGTCGGCGAGTTCACCGAGATACGCGGCGTCGTGCCGCGACCTGACCGCGTAGTGCAACACCAGTTCGGCGTTCCGGCGCATCAACGCGCTGGCAATGCCGAAAATCGGTGTGATCCCGATCCCGCCGGCGATCAGGCAATAGGATTTGCGCGACCAGTCGATTTCGAACAGCGAGGCCGGACTTGAAACATCGATATGCGCGCCCGGCTTCAGCGACCACATATAGAGCGAGCCGCCGTGGCTGTCCGGCGCACGCCGAACCGCAATCCGGTAGCCATCGGGACCGATGTCGCCGACCAGCGAATAGCTGCGCGTTTCCGGCCGGCCGTCGATCGACACGCCGACGCTGATGTGGCTGCCGGGCGCATAATTCTCGGCGGCCAATCCCTCGGGTCGCAGCACGAATTCGCGGATCGCGGGCGCGACGTCGCGAATGGCGTGAACGGTGCACTTCGTCCATTTGCGCTCAAACCGCATGTTCTCAAAACCCTATTCGGTGACGGGAGAACGGATCAGCGCCAGCGCCGGCAACAGGTCGAGATGCGTCCGATTGCGCAGCGCCAGCCGCAGGTTTCGCGCGGCCAGGCGCGCATGCTCGCGCATGACCGCCTCCGCCCTCGCCCCTTCCCGGTTCTCGATCGCGTCGACGACGATGCGGTGATGGTCCTGTGCAATGATCAGGATCTGATGCGCTTCCGGCAGCACCGATTGCGCCATCACGAAGGCGCTGGGTGATGCGAACGGCAGCGCCGAGGCGCGGTCGATCTGCCGGATCAGGGGCGCGCTGCGGGATAATTCCGTGAGCAGCGCATGAAAGCGCGCATTCATCGCGACATAGGAGGAGAACGCTTCCTCTGAGACCGCATCCCGCGCCACCAGTTGGTCCAGTTCCGCCAGGCTTTCCTTCAGCGGCTCGAGATCGCGTGCCGATACTCCGCGCTCGGCAGCGAACCTGGCGGCGAGGCCCTCGAGTACCCCGTGCAGCTCGATCGAGTCGAGGATGTCGCGTTCGGTGAATGCCTTCACCATGAACCCGCTGGACGGAATTGCTTCCAGCAGGCCCTCCTCCTCGAGCCGGACCAGCGCCATGCGCACCGGCGTTCGCGATACGCCGGTGGTCTCGACCGCCTGCAACTCGGAAATTCGTTCGCCGGGTCGCAGCCGGCCCGAAAGGATCAGGTCGCGTAGCGCGAGCTGGGCGCGCACCGTGTGCGATACCGCGCGGTCGGGGTCGCGTTCGCTCATCTGCTTACTCCGCTGCCTGCATTGCCGAAGGCGGGTTCTCCCGGGCGACCATGCGGTCGATCATGCGCCGCGCCCACATCGCGCCGGCATCGATGTTGAGATTGTAGAAGACGCGCTCGGGGTTCTCGTCGATGGCACGCTGTTGCGCTTCGAGGATCACTTCATCTTCACGGAAAATGCCGGAGACCCCTTCCCGGATTTCCGTGGTGAGCCGCTGTTCGGCCCTGCGATAATTGCGCGCGAAGGCCCAGAAGTAGTGGCACGTCGTCTCTGTCTCCGGTGTCATGGTATTGAGCACGAAGCCGTTGACGCCTTGCGAGCGATTGCCTTCCGGCGCGCCGGTGCCGGCAGGCGCCACCCCTACATCGATATTGACGGTGCCGGGCGCCTGGAAGTGAATGATCTGCCAGCGATCGACCGGTCCCGGCTTTTGCAGCTGGGCAGCCCAGAACGGCGGCGGTTCGATGCCGCGCATCCAGCGCGTCACGGTCACGGTCTTGTCGCCATGGGTCACATCGAACGGCGCTTCGGCGACGGCGTCATTACCGATGCTGCCGCCATGCACGAAGGTCTCGTGCGTCAGGTCCATCAGATTGTCGACGACCAGCCGGTAATCGCATTTGACGTGGATGGTCTTGCCGTCGCCTGCCCAGGCCGGATCGTCGTTCCAGTGCATGTCGGGCACCAGTGCAGGGTCGGCCATCGCCGGATCGCCCATCCATAACCAGACGAAGCGGTGACGCTCGACGACCGGATAGGCGCGCACGCTGGCCGACGGATTGATGGTCTCCTGCGACGGCATGAAGGTGCAGCGGCCGGCCGGATTGAATTTCAGGCCGTGATAGCCGCACACCACGTGATCGC
>JBAQER010000299.1:0-1971 GCA_049286845.1 Bradyrhizobium sp. | reverse complement strand
GTGCTGTGGGAACTGGAGGATGTCATCGGCCACTGGGACCAGATGATCCTGCGCTCATGGGCGCGGATCGATGGCGCGAGGGTATTGTACCAGGAAGGAACGCTCGAGGGCATGTTGCCGGTCAAGGATCTCATCGAGCGCGGTTTCGGAGAAAAGGGGCTGCCGGAAGGCTGCGCCAGGTTCGGCGGCACCTTTGCAGCCAAGGGCGGCATCCGTCCCGCCGACCGCTTCGAGTATGAACTCGAGGACCCCGTGCTCAAGCGCAGCATCCGGCATGCCTACGATGTGATCGTGTTGCCGGTGCTGGGATAGCTTTCCCCACGCGTCGTCCCCGCGAAAGCGAGCGCACGCGGGGACCCATAACCACCGTCGTTTGTTGTTGCGACAAGATGGAACCACAGTGGGGCCAACCACGGAGAATTGTGGTTATGGGTCCCTGCTTTCGCAGGGACGACAGCCCGATAGTTCGGAAATCGGGTGGCGCAAAGCTGTCTGATTTGCGAAATTCCACGTCATGAAAGCAACCGCAAGAAATATCATCCATCCCGCACCACCTTCCGATATCGCCGCGCGCGTCGATGCCATCGACTGGGCGCAGGCGACTGCGGATCTCGACGCCCAGGGCTGCGCGGTCCTGAAGGGATTGCTCTCGCCGCAAGAATGCCGCGCGCTGGCCGCGCTCTATCCGGACGACAGCCAATTCCGCAGCCGGGTGGTGATGGGACGCCACGGCTTCGGGCGCGGCGAGTACAAGTACTTCTCCTATCCGTTGCCCCCTGTGATCGCGGGGCTGCGCCCGACGCTCTATGCCCGGCTTCGTGGCGTCGCCAATCGCTGGAACGAGATGATGGGCATCGACATCCGCTACCCCGAAAGCCACGACGCGTTCCTGAAGCGCTGCCATCAAGCCGGCCAGGTCAGGCCGACGCCGCTGCTGCTGCAATACGAAACCGGCGATTACAACTGCCTGCATCAGGATCTCTACGGCGAACATGTGTTTCCGCTGCAGGTCGCGATCCTGTTGTCCGAACCGGGCCGCGATTTCACCGGCGGCGAGTTCGTGCTGACCGAGCAGCGGCCGCGGATGCAGTCACGGCCCGAAGTGGTGCCGCTGGCGCAGGGCGATGCGGTGGCTTTTGCCGTGCATGTCAGGCCGGTGCAGGGGACGCGCGGGGTCTACCGGGTTAATCTGCGCCATGGCGTGAGCCGGATCCGCTCCGGCCACCGCCACACCGTCGGTGTGATCTTTCACGATGCGAAGTGAGCGCGAGTCTATTGACGGCTGATCTGTTTGAAAGCGTTCCCGATGTCCGCCCGTCGCGGGAGGCGATGGCGGAGGGTGCCGTGCTGTTGCGCGGCTTCGCCAGGCCATTCGAAGTCGAGCTGATCTCCGACATCGGAGGGATCGTCGAGCAGGCGCCGTTTCGCCACATGATGACGCCGGGCGGCCATCAGATGTCGGTGGCGATGACCAATTGCGGCAGCGCCGGCTGGGTGACCGATCGCGTCGGCTATCGTTACGACGGTGTCGACCCGGAATCCCGCAAGCCATGGCCGGCGATGCCGCCATCGCTTCACGCATTGGCCGCGCAGGCGGCGGCCGAGGCTGGCTTTGCCGGCTTCTTGCCGGATGCCTGCCTGATCAACCGCTATCAGCCGGGCGCGCGGATGTCGCTGCATCAGGACAGGAACGAGCAGGATTTCGGCGCGCCGATCGTCTCGGTTTCGCTGGGGCTGCCCGCGATCTTTCTGTTCGGGGGCTTGCAGCGCAGCGACAAACCACGCCGGTTTCGGCTGGAGCATGGCGATGTCGTGGTATGGGGCGGACCGGCGCGACTGGCGTTTCACGGCGTCGCGCCGCTCGCCGACGGCGAGCACGCCGTGCTGGGGCGGCAGCGCATCAACCTGACCTTCCGCAAGGCGCGCTAAGGCGAGCTTTTTTCTTCCCCTCTCCCCCTGTGGGAGAGGGTG
>JBAQER010000298.1:0-16137 GCA_049286845.1 Bradyrhizobium sp. | reverse complement strand
TCCCCTGCGTGGCTGAGCTGTTACTGTCCCGATCGAGAGCCTGAATGGCCCACGAAACGACGGGGAGATGACGGATGGCAAGATTGTCCGTGACGATGGCCGGCGCTGCCGTACTGGTCGGTGTGCTGGCTGCTCTACCGGCGCCCGCGACGGCGCAATATCCCGACCGCCCCATCAAGATGATCGTGCCATGGGCCGCCGGCGGCGACACCGACAACATCTTCCGGCCATTCGCCGTCGAATTGCAGAAGCACATCGGCCAGCCCGTGGTGATCGCCAATGTCGGCGGCGCATCCGGTACCGTCGGCGCGCGCGAGGCCAAAAACGCGGCGCCCGACGGCTATACGGTCTACGCGGTGCACGATTATATCCATCTGACGTTCTACGCCGGCATCAGCGACGTCAAATACAGCGACTTCGAGCCGATCTGCCTGGTCGCGGCGACGCCCTCGGTGCTGACCGCAAGCGCCAAGACGCCCTGGAAGAACTGGCAGGAGCTCGCCGCCGACGCCAAGAAGCGGCCGGGCGAGATCACGGTCGGCGCCACGCTCGGCTCGACCAGCCACATCTTCCCGGCATTGATCGAGAAGCAGGCCGGCCTGAAGTTCAAATTCGTGTCCTACGACGGCCTCGCGCCGCGGATGAACGCGCTGCTCGGCGGCCACATCAACCTTACCGATTCCAACCTGACGCAGAAGGGCAAGGTCGAAGCCGGGTTGCTGCGCTTCATCGCGATCGCCAGCGAGAAGCGCGATCCGGAATCGCCCGACGTGCCGACGCTCAAGGAGCTCGGCATGAACATCGTGTTCGAAGTGGTGCGCGGCCTCGTGGTCCCCAAGGGGACGCCCGCGCCGGTGCGCGCCAAGCTCGAGGAGGGCTGCACCAAGGCGACCAAGGAGCCGGGCTTCGCCCAGGCGATGAAGGTGCAGGGCACCCGAGTGGCGTTCCTCAATGCCAATGACTATGGCAAATTCCTCGCCAAGATCGACGACGAGAACAAGGCCATCATGACCGATCTCGGCCTGATCAAGAAATGAGCATCGGCCGCGATGGAATTGCCGGGCTGATCCTGCTCGCGATCAGCCTGGTCCTCCTGGTCCAGTCCTTCCAGCTGCCGTCCCTTCCCATCGTTCCGGTCGGGCCGGGCTTTTACCCGGCCATCGTGCTGTCCTTCATGGCGGTCGCGAGCGCGCTGTTGGTGCTGCAGGACCTCTTGAGCCGCCGCGCGCCGGCCGCAGCCACAGTGCCCGACACGCCGAGGCGGAATTATCGCCTGGTGGTGATCGCATTCGCGATCGTTGGCTTCTATGTGGCGCTGCTGCCGCTTGTGGGATTTCGTGTCGCCACGGTGTTGTTTGTTGGCGCCCTGCAGGCCGCATTGGGCCGGCCGCGAACCGCACGGCAATGGGCGGTGCTCGCCGCGATCGCGCTCGGCACCGCCGCGGTGAGCTATTTCGTCTTCGAACGCTATTTGCTGGTGCTGCTGCCGCGCGGCGCGTGGACGGATTTCTGATGCTCGATCTGCTCTGGCACGGCCTCGTCAACGTCGCCCAGTGGAAATACATGTTGCCGCTGTTTGCCGGCACCTTCGTCGGCGTGATCGGCGGGGCCCTGCCGGGCGTGACGATCACCATGACGGTCATCGTGGTGCTGCCGTTCACCTATGGGCTCGACCCGCTGGCCGGCCTTGCGGCAATGACCGGCGTCTATGTAGGCGGATCGACCGGCGGCCTCATCGCCTGCTGCCTGCTCGGCATCCCGGGCACGCCGGCGTCGATCGCCACCACGTTCGACGGTTTTCCCATGGCGCGCAACGGCGAGCCGGGCCGCGCCATCTGGCTCGGCGTCTGGGCGTCGGTCTGGGGCGGCCTGCTCGGCGCCCTGTTCCTGGTGTTCCTCACCGGGCCGCTCGCCGCGATCGCGCTGGAATTCGGGCCGTGGGAATTCTTCTCGCTGTTCGTGCTCGCCATGGCGATGGTGGCGGGGCTCACCGAATCCTCGCTCCTCAAGGGACTGATCTCGACCGCGATCGGGCTCTTGATCACGGTGGTCGGCCACGATCCGATCGGCAGCGTGCCGCGCTTCACCTTCGGCTCGGAGTTCATCGGCGGCGGCTTCGCGTTCCTGCCGGTGCTGATCGGCATCTTCGCCTTCGCGCAGATCATGACCGACTTGGAGAAGCTCGATCGCCCGCAAGGCCAGGCGGTGCAATCCATCGCTGACATCAAGCTCGAGCGTTTCTCGCACCTCAAAGTCAATTGGGAGATCGTCCGGCAGCCGTTCCTGCTTGCCTGGGCCACCATCGTCGGGCTGCTGATCGGAATCCTGCCGGCGATCGGCGGCAGCGCCTCGAGCGTCATGGCCTATGACCAGGCCAAAAAATTCTCGAAAACGCCGGAGCTTTTCGGCAAGGGCCATCCCGAGGGCATCATCGCGTCGGAAGCCTCGAACAACGCCAATGTCAGCGGCTCGCTGATGACTATCATGGCATTCGGCATTCCTGGCGACGCCGTCACCGCCGTGATGCTCGGCGCGATGACGATCCACGGCATCCAGTCGGGACCGCTGTTCATCTCGCAGAACCCCGACATCGCCTACGGCATCTACGCGGCCTACATCCTGGCGCACCCTTGCATGCTGCTGATCTGCGTCGCGCTGATGCCGCTGATGCTGCGCGTGACCTCGGTACCGATGGCGGTGCTCGCCCCGGTGGTGCTGGTGCTCTGCGTACTCGGCGCTTACGCGCTCAACAACACAATGCAGAGCGTTTACGTGCTGCTGCTGTTCGGCGTCGTCGGCTACGTCCTGGTCAAGCTCGGCTTTCCGATCGCGCCGCTGATCCTCGGCTTGATCCTCGGCGACCAGATCGAGATCAACCTCGTGCGCGCGATCATGACCGACGCCGATCCCTGGCTGTTCCTGACGCGGCCGATTTCCGGTGGACTGTTGCAGGCGGCGGCGGCCTCGGTCGTGGCGGCGATATGGCAGCATATGCGCCACCAGAACCGGGTCATCGAGGAAGAGCCGGATTTCTGAACCGGGAGCAGTCCGATGGCGAATGTTGAGAAGAGCATGCGGCCTGACCTGCGCATTGCGGTTGTCGGGCTCGGAGCCATCGGAACCAGGGTGGTGGAAGCGCTGGACCGGGGCATCGATGGATTGGTGCTGACCGCGGTGTCGGTGCAGAACCCCGAAAAGCACCGCAGCCGGCTTGCCGGTTTGACGAGACCGCCTGCCGTCCTGCCGATCGAGGCGCTCGTCGATGTCGCCGACATCGTGATCGAATGCGCCCCGAGCAGGCTCGTCCGCTCGATCGTTGCGCCGTTCGTGGCCAGCGGAAAGGCCGCAATCGTCCTCAGCGCAGGCGCGCTGCTCGACCACGAAGACCTCATTGACCTTGCGAAACAGAACGGCGGCCAGATCGTGGTGCCCACCGGCGCGCTGATCGGCCTCGACGCCGTGACCGCGGCAGCGGTCGGCAAAATCCATTCGGTCCGGATGGTGACCCGGAAGCCGGTCCGCGGGCTCGCCGGCGCTCCCTATATCGTCGAAAACAACATCGACATCGAACGAATTATCGAACCGCTCAGGATATTCGACGGTACGGCGCGCGAGGCGGCGAAGGGATTTCCGGCCAATGTGAACGTCGCCGCGGCGCTGTCGCTGGCCGGGATCGGTCCCGATCGAACCACCATCGAGATCTGGGCGGATCCCAAAGTGACGCGCAACATGCACCGCATCGACGTGGATTCCGATTCCGCCCGCTTTTCCATGTCGATCGAGAATATTCCGTCAGAAAACCCGAAGACGGGTCTCATCACCGCGCTGTCCGTCATCGCCTGCCTTCGCAAGCTGCGCGCGCCGCTTCGCGTCGGGACGTGAACGAGGCGGGCGAGAGGAGGGGCTGCGGACGGCTCCATCCCCTTAAGACCGATAAATTGCAAGGCAATGCGCTAACCGAAGCTTTACGGGATCGCCTTCAGGCTGATGGCTCGCTAGTCCAACCACGGATGGTGGTCGTCATGACTGCTGATGGGCCAAGGCTGAAGGTACAGCGCGAACCGCGGCGGCAGGTGGACAAGCAGCCGGCCTGGTTTACGGTCGATGACGGCATGACGAGGCGCACATGCTTCGTGCTGGACGTCTCGCCGGGCGGAGCCAAAATCGTGACGGATCAGGTGATCGACGTCAGGGACCGATTCAAACTGGCGCTGGTGCCGGATCATCCGAAGCGCCAGCCCTGCGAAGTGGTTTGGCGTCGCGGCAAGACCTACGGCCTGAAATTCATTCCCTGATCCCGGTGGAGTTCATCCGCCGTAGCGCGCTTCCGCCTCCGCGCGGCCGGCCTCGCGAACGGCTTTTTCAGCCGCGCCGGGAACTTCGGCTTGCTCGCGGCGTTCTCGCTCGAGACCTGCTTGAGGTGAGCTTCCCATGAGCGAGCGGGAGCTGTTCCGACATGTGGCGCTTCACTTCGGGATGGGAGCGGCCCTGGGCGCTCTTTTCATGATGTCGCTCATTGTCCTGAACGTCCAGAGCATCTCGGATGTCGTGCTGCGCAGTACGAGCCCGATCACGGCCACGATCGTTCTGGTGACCGGCGCTTCGATGTATTTTGCCTTTGGCGCGGCCGTCACCGGATTTTATTTTATGATCATGGATGAAGATTATCCGAAGGGCGGCCGTCGTTGACGTCCGTGCCGGGCCTGTCCGGCAGGCTCTAACGGCCTTCGTTTACGCCTGGATCCATTCGGCCGCGCCGCGCCACAGCGTGTCGCGGTGCTCGGGGCGGAAGAAGCCGAAATGGCCGATCCTGGTGGCGCCGACGTCGGCGGGCTTGATGGTCAGGATCTCCGGCTCGATTGCCGTAAATCCCGAGCACAGCAATCCGACCGCCGGCCGCGTCGCCCAGGGATCGTCGGAGAAGCACAGCGCGCGCAGCGCGCCCTTGTAGTTGGCGAAATTCGACAGGCCCGGCAGCCTGGGATCGGTGAACAGATAGCGCTCGCTCATGACCCAGGAGGCCCATTGCTCGAACACGCCTTTCGGCAGGTCTTCACCGAGCCCGATCCAGCCGGGCGCATAGCCCATCAGCCGGGTGAGGGGGAGGCCGACGAATTTCAGCATGGCATAGACGCGGTAATTCTCCGGCGGGGCCATCAGCTTCCAGTAGCCGGCCTGCGCCGCGATGAAGAGCGCGCGCGAGACCTCGGTGTTGTTGGAGAGCAGCCCCAGCGCCTGGCCGCCGAAGGAATGGCCGACGAAGTTGAGCGGCAGGGCCTTGTAGCGCTCGCGCATCCAGGCCACCGCGGCGGTGACGTCCTTGCCGGCCCAGTCCGACATCGTGGCGTTGAAGCCGGCCAGCGACTTGGTCTTGTTGTAGCCGACCATGGCCTTCTGCCTGCTGTCGCCGATGCCGCGGTAGTCATAGGTCAAGACCGCGCAGCCGCGGCGCGCCAGATAGCCGGCGAACTGCCGGTAGACCTTGCGCGGGGTCGCGGTGGCCGAATTGATCAGCACCGCATGGCTCTTCGCGCCGCGCGGCAAAAACAGCGTGGCCCCGAGCAGATACCCGTCGGTCGCGGGGAAGGTGATGTCGTCGATGAAAACGTCGTCCAGCGCAGCCTCAGCCAACCCGGATTTCCCCCATGCTTTGGTGAACACGCCCAGCAAATGCGAATTCAGCTTTTGCCGCAAGGGGTTGTCTGGAGAACTTGAATTCGAGGTGGACGATCCGGAAAAGCGGTTTGGATTCCCGCGAAAAGATCCTGCCCGAACAAAAGGATAGGGCGGGATGGCTGTCATCGTAGGTGATCGCGCTCTGGCGGTTCTTCAACAGCCTGTGTATAACCCGGCCCTTCGGCTACCTGCCATAAGTAGCGGTTTTTGCTCAGGAGTTAACGTCATGTCCGAGCGGTGGACACCCGATAGCTGGCGCGCCAAGCCGTCGCTGCAGATTCCCGAATATCCCGACGCCAGGGCGTTGGCCGATGTCGAGGCGCAGCTCGCCACGTTTCCGCCGCTGGTCTTTGCCGGTGAGGCCCGCAACCTGAAAAAGGCGCTCGGGCGCGTCGCCAGAGGCGAGGCCTTCCTGCTGCAGGGCGGCGACTGCGCCGAGAGCTTCGCCGAGCATGGCGCCAACAACATCCGCGACTTCTTCCGCGTGCTGCTGCAGATGGCGGTGGTCCTGACCTATGCCGGTGCGCTGCCGGTGGTGAAGGTCGGCCGCATCGCCGGCCAGTTCGCCAAGCCCCGTTCGTCGCCGACCGAAAAGATCGACGGCGTCGAGCTGCCGAGCTACCGCGGCGACATCGTCAACGACATCGCCTTCACGCGGGAGGCGCGCACCCCCGATCCGCAGCGCCAGTTGATGGCCTATCGCCAGTCGGCGGCGACCCTGAACCTGCTGCGGGCGTTTGCGACCGGCGGTTTTGCCAACCTCGGCAGCGTGCATCAGTGGATGCTGGGCTTCCTCAAGGATTCCCCGCAGTCGCGCCGTTACAAGGAACTGGCTGACCGCATCTCGGACGCGCTGAACTTCATGCGCGCCTGTGGCCTCGATCTGGAAAGTCACCCGGAGCTGCGCGCCACCGATTTCTACACCAGCCACGAGGCGCTGCTGCTCGGCTACGAGCAGGCCTTCACCCGGGTCGATTCGACCACCGGCGACTGGTACGCGACCTCGGGCCACATGATCTGGATCGGCGACCGCACCCGCCAGCTCGATCATGGCCATGTCGAATATTTCCGCGGCATCAAGAATCCGATCGGCCTCAAATGCGGCCCCTCGCTGAAGCCGGACGAACTGCTGAAGCTGATCGACATCCTCAATCCGGAAAATGAAGCTGGACGGCTGACGCTGATCAACCGTTTCGGCTCCGACAAGATCGGCGATCACCTGCCGGGGCTGATCCGCGCCGTGCAGCGCGAGGGCCGCGTCGTGGTGTGGTCGTGCGATCCGATGCACGGCAACACCATTTCCTCGACCTCTGGCTACAAGACGCGCCCGTTCGACCGCATCCTTTCGGAGGTGAAGTCGTTCTTCACCATCCACGCGGCCGAAGGGACGCACGCCGGCGGTGTCCATCTGGAAATGACCGGGCAGGACGTCACCGAATGCATCGGCGGCGCGCGCGCCATCACGCAAGAGGATCTCAGCGATCGCTATCACACGGTATGCGATCCCCGCCTCAATGCCGAGCAGTCGATCGACATGGCGTTCCTGATCGCCGAACTGCTCAAGCAGGAACGCGCCGGCAAGGCGCAGCCGATGCCGGCCGCAGCGGGACTCTGATTTGCTGCGGTTCTGGCGAGCCACCATCAATACGCGCAACGGCCTCGCCTTTGCCATCCGCTCGGAGCAGGCGGTGCGCGAGGAGATCGCCGCGCTGGCGCTGGCTTTGCCGCTGGCGTGGCTGATCGGCGTCACCACCATGCGCAGCGTCGAGCTGGTCGCCGCGGTCGCTATGGTGCTGGTGGTCGAGCTGCTCAACACCGCGATCGAGAAGCTCGCCGACCGGCTCACCACCGACCATGATCCGCAGATCGGGCGGGTCAAGGACATGGGCTCGGCGGCGGTCGGCGTCGCGCTGGTCATGGCCGGCCTGTTCTGGCTGTTCGCCATCGCCGAACGCATGGGCGTGATCTAAAAGCTTGCGATTGCAGTTTGGGCTTGTGCAGGGCACCATCGGCAGATGACCGAACCTCAGTTCAAGATCACGCTGGCGCAGTTGAATCCGATCGTCGGCGACGTCGAGGGCAACGCCGCCAAGGCCCGCGCCGCCCGTGCGCGGGCGAAGGCCGACGGTGCCGACCTGCTGGTGCTGCCGGAACTGTTCATCTGCGGCTATCCGCCGGAAGACCTGGTCCTGAAGCCGGCGCTGCAGTCGGCCTGCCGCGCCGCCGTCGAGGCGCTGGCGCGCGAGACCGGCGATGGCGGCCCGGCGGTGCTGATCGGCAGCCCCTGGGTCGATGACGGCAAGCTCTATAATGCCTGCGCGCTGCTCGACGGCGGCCGCATCGCCGCCATCCGTTACAAGGCCAATCTGCCGAACTACGGCGTGTTCGACGAAAAGCGCCTGTTCGCGCGCGGCCCCGCAGCGGGGCCGGTGACCATCCGCGGCATCCGGGTCGGCGTTCCCATCTGCGAGGACATCTGGCTCGAGGAGTCCGAGGACTACGAGAACGTCGTCGAATGTCTTGCCGAGACCGGCGCGGAAATCCTGGTGGTGCCGAACGGCTCGCCCTACGCCCGCGACAAGAACGATCTGCGGCTGTCGATCGCGGTCGCCCGCGTCACCGAAAGCGGGCTGCCGCTGGTCTATCTCAACCAGATCGGCGGACAGGACGAACTGGTGTTCGACGGCGCCTCGTTTGCATTGAACGGCGACCTTTCGGTGGCGGCGCAATTGCCGGCGTTCGAGGAGAACATCACGACCCTGCGCTGGCGCAAGACCGATGCCGGCTGGCGTTGCGACGGGCCGGTGGCGCCTGTCGTCGACGGCGACAAGGGCGATTATGCGGCCTGCGTGCTGGGCTTGCGCGACTATGTCGGCAAGAACGGATTTCCCGGCGTGCTGCTCGGCGTCTCCGGCGGCATCGATTCGGCGCTGTGCGCGGCGATCGCGGTCGATGCGCTCGGCGTCGACCGGGTCCGCGGCGTGATGCTGCCGTTTCGTTTTACCGCGCAGGTGTCGCTCGACGACGCGGCGAAACTATCGAAAGCGCTCGGCATCCGCTACGAGGTGCTGCCGATCGCGCCGGCGGTGAACGGTTTCGAGGAGATCCTGTCCAAAACCTTCGCCGGCCTGCCGCGCGACATCACCGAAGAGAATCTGCAGGCGCGCACGCGCGGCACGTTGCTGATGGCGATCTCCAACAAGACCGGCGCGATGGTGGTCACGACCGGCAACAAGTCGGAAATGTCGGTCGGCTACGCCACGATCTATGGCGACATGAACGGCGGCTTCAATCCGATCAAGGACATCTACAAGACCGAGGTGTTCCGCCTCTCCACTTTACGCAATTCATGGAAGCCCGACGGGGCGCTCGGTCCTTCCGGCGAAGTGATCCCGGTCAACATCATCACCCGGCCGCCGACGGCTGAATTGCGCGAAAACCAGACCGATCAGGATTCGCTGCCGCCCTACGACATGCTCGACGCGATCCTGGAGCGGCTGGTCGAGCGCGAGGAGCCGCTGGCTGACATCATTGCCGCCGGCTTCGACGCGGCCGTGGTGACGCGGATCGACCGCCTGCTTAATATTGCCGAATACAAGCGGCGTCAGGCGGCTCCCGGCGTCAAGGTCACGCAAAAGAATTTCGGCCGGGATCGCCGCTATCCCATCACCAACCGTTTTCGCGATACCGGCAAGGCGCTGCCGCAACCGGACGATACGCTGCTGTCGCGCGCGGCCCGCGGGTCGGCGGAAGCGTTCGAAGGATAGAGCTGTCGTACTGGAAAAGGCCTTAACGCGCCGGAATGAAGGTCGGCCCCACCGAACGGATCGGCTTGTTGTCAGGGGTGGTGCCTGCCGTTCCCGCCGTGCTGGCCGGAGCATTGGCCGCCGGCGCGGTGGCGGTCGTGGCTGCGGGGGCCGCACCCTTCTTGGCGTTGACCGCCTTCGGTGCAGGTGGCCGCGCCATCTTCTTCGCGCTCTCCTCGGTGACGATGATGTCGCCCTGCTGTTCGGCGGCAGCCTTGTCATCGACGGCTTTCAGCGCGTCCGACCATGTCTGTCCGGCCGCCTTGCAAGCGCAGGACGGATTGAACTCGGTGCGGTATTTGAACGCATTCGGCAGGGCCGAATAGGGCTGGCCGCTGATCGAGACCGCCTGGTTCATGTCTTCGCCGGGATTGCGATAGGCAAATAGCGTGGCTTCCGTCGCCGGACACAGCGCCTTGCAGCTCTTCTCGTCATCCGGGAAGCGTGCCGGCACGGTGGCGAAGGAGACCGGGAAATAGGCACCGTCGCAGGTACGCACACAGACTGTGCGATAGGTTCCGGATTGCGGCCCGAGATCGGCGGGGGGCGCATTGAGATTGCCCCTGTCGCCGAACAGATTTTCGAGGAAATTGCCGCCGTTGCGCGCGGCTGCGGCATATTGCGGCCCGCAATTGTTCTGGGCGAGCGCCGTCAGCACGGAGCGGCGCTGGTTCTCGCGCTCGGAGCCGCCCAAGCCGCCGCCGCGCAACCGCTCGAGGCTGGTGGTGATCTGGTCGAGATTGGCGCGCATCTGCTGGATCTTGTTGTTGACCGGACCGCATTGCGCCGACTGGCCGGAAAACAACGAGAAAAATCCCGAACTGTCGCAGCCCATGCGCTTGGCCTGCGAGGTGACGCGGTCAAGTTCGTCCTGCTGCCTGGAGGCGGCATCCTGGTAGCGGCGGATCTGCTCTTCCTTGGCCGGGTCGCCGCTGCCGCCGCCGCGGTCGATGCTCGCCAGTTGCGCTTCCAGCCGTGGGCACATCGGATTGACCGCAGCCCCACCCTGCGAGGGCGGCGGTCCCGGATTCATCTGCGCGGAGGCGTCAACGCCGAGCGCGACCGCGCCGAGCAGCACGGCGCAGGCCAAAATCCGGCGGCAAAAGGGGGTAATCGGCGTTTCCAGCATATCCGGCCAATGAGAAGCTAAACCGCGCAGGCCGATAGCACCGAAAAGCGCGGCCAACGCGGCCTCACATACCTGCTTCTCGGGGCAGCGTCACGTCGTTTCCGGGGCGCCGGTGTGGCGGAACCGGCCTTCGATCCCGGCCGGGCGGGATCGCTTCAGCGCTGGCAGGTAATGGCGACGTATTCGTTGCAGCCGGCATGGCTGCAGTTGCCGCCGGCCGCCTTCGGGATAGCCCCGGTTACTTCGTCGGGATCGACCCGCCGGTACGACACGGCCTGGGCGAAGTCCCGCGACTGGCAATAGGAGCGGGCGGCGTGGGCACCGCATTTTTCGCCCTTGGCGAGGCACTGGTCGACGCCGTAGCCGTCCGCCTGGTTGGCGATGATGAAGACACGGCTGTCGGCCGATGCGGCCGTCGCGGCGAGCAGGGACAGACAGGTCAAGAGCGCTGACAGGGATCGCATGCTGCACCGAATGAATGAGAGGACCGCTCCCATTCGAATAAGCCCAAAACGTTAAGAATGATTAACCATGGCGGGGCGGGCCGTTTGCCGGCCGAATCGGGCGTTTGCAAGGCCTTGACGGCGTCCCCCGGGCTGGCCCATGGTGTTTTTCATGAACGGTTTCCTCGCCATCTGCAGCATTTGCCGCGAGATTATGAGCTAGCGATTCGCTGGCTGAGGCCGTCTTTTCTCACACGAGATCACTGGACGCCCGGCCGCAAGGGACGGGATATCCATGGAATTACGACTCTACGATACGTTGACGAAGGAAAAGCGGCCATTTGCGCCGCTCGATCCCAAGAACGTGCGCATGTATGTCTGCGGGCCGACGGTCTATGACTTCGCCCATATCGGCAACGCGCGCCCGGTCATCGTGTTCGACGTGCTGTTCCGGCTGCTGCGGCACGTCTATGGCGCCGGCCACGTCACCTATGTCCGCAACATCACCGACGTCGATGACAAGATCAACGATCGCGCGGCGCGGGATTTCCCCGGCCTGCCGCTGAACGAGGCGATCCGCAAGGTCACCGAGCAGACCGAAAAGCAGTTTCACGATGATGCCGATGCGCTGGGCTGCCTGCGGCCGACGGTCGAGCCGCGCGCCACCGAGCATATCGCGGAAATGCGCGACATCATCGAGCGGCTGGTGCAGGGCGGGTTTGCCTATGTCGCCGAGGACCACGTGCTGTTCTCGCCGCAGGCGATGAATGCCGCGAATTCCGTGCTGCCGCGCTACGGCGCGCTCGCCAACCGTTCGCTCGACGAGATGATCGCGGGCGCCCGCGTCGATGTCGCGCCCTACAAGCGCGACGCCACCGACTTCGTGCTGTGGAAACCGTCGAAACCGGGCGAGCCGTCATGGCCGTCGCCGTCGGGCATATCAGTGCCTGGCCGCCCGGGCTGGCACATCGAGTGCTCGGCGATGGCGTGGAAGCATCTCGGCGAACAGTTCGACATCCATGGCGGCGGCATCGATCTGGTATTTCCACATCACGAGAACGAACTCGCGCAGAGCACTTGCGCGTTTCACGCCGACCGCATGGCCAATGTCTGGATGCACAACGGCTTCCTGCAGGTCGAAAGCGAGAAGATGTCGAAGAGCCTCGGCAACTTCATCACCATCCGGGAATCCCTGGCGGATTGGCCGGGCGAGGTGCTGCGCCTCAATATGTTGAAGACGCATTATCGCTCGCCGATCGATTGGACCTCGAAGAGCCTCGAAGAGAGCGCGAAAACGCTTGATGACTGGTACGCTATTGCGGCCGACGTCAAGTCAGACCGGCCGTCCGATGCCGTCATTGCAGCGCTTTCGGACGACCTGAACACGCCGCAGATGATCGCCTCGCTGCACGGCCTGCGGAATGCGGCGGCATCCGGCAACGAGCGCGACCGCGGCGAGTTCGCCGCGACGCTGCGGCTGCTCGGTTTCCTGTCCGAGAGCGCGGCCGAGTGGAAGGGCCGGAAGCAGCAGGCGAGCGGCGTCGACGCAAATCAGATCGATGGCTTGATCTCCGATCGCGCCGCGGCGCGCGCGCGCAAGGATTTCAGGGAATCCGATCGTATCCGCGATGAATTGGCCGCCATGGGCGTCGTCATCAAGGATTCCAAAGAAGGTACCACCTGGGAGATCGCGCGATGACCAAACCCGATACGCCGTTTCCAAAGCACTGGCTCTATTATATCGCGCTGAAGATCCTGCTGATTGCCGGCGCGGTGGCGCTGGTCCTGAAGCTTTATGGTATGTGGTGAATACTGCGATGGGACAGACGCTGCCCAAACCCGCGCTGCGGCCGTACCTTGCGGCCGATACGCCCGTGCTGGCGACGATCTTCGCCGCTGCCATCGCCGAATTGACCGGCGATGACTACAGCGAAGCGCAGCAGCAAGCTTGGGCCAGCGCCGCCGAGGACGAAGCGCAATTCGGCCAGCGCCTGGCGGGTGCGCTCACGCTGATCGCCACGCTGCAGGGTTCGCCGGTCGGCTTTGCCTCGCTGAAAGGCGCCGACCATATCGACATGCTCTATGTTCACCCGGGCGCCGTCGGGCAGGGCGTCGCCGCAACGCTGTGCGACGCGCTGGAAAGACTCGCCGGCAGCCGCGGCGCGAAAAATATCACCGTCGACGCCAGCGACAGCGCGCTGGATTTCTTCGCCAGGCGCGGTTACGTCGCCAAACAGCGCAACACCGTGATCGTCAATGGCGAGTGGCTGGCCAACACCACGATGCAGAAGACGCTTGCCCAGGCGGCTGCGCCGGGAGCTTCCACATGAGCCGCGAACGCCTCTATCTGTTCGACACCACGCTGCGCGACGGCGCGCAGACCAACGGCGTTGATTTCACGCTGCACGACAAGCAGCTGATCGCGCAAATGCTGGATGAACTCGGCATCGACTATGTCGAGGGCGGCTATCCCGGCGCCAATCCGACCGACAGCGAATTCTTTGCCGAAAAGCCGAAGCTCGAACACGCCAGCTTCACCGCCTTCGGCATGACGCGGCGGCCGGGCCGTTCGGCCTCGAACGATCCCGGTCTTGCGGCGCTGCTGGAAGCCAAGGCGGACGCGATCTGCTTCGTCGCGAAATCGTCGGCCTATCAGGTGCGCGTGGCGCTGGAGACCACCAACGAGGAGAACCTCGCCTCGATCCGCGATAGCGTCACGGCGGCGAAGTCGGCGGGTCGCGAAGTCATGCTCGACTGCGAGCATTTCTTCGACGGCTACAAGGAAAACCCGGATTTCGCGCTGGCCTGCGCCAAAGCGGCCTATGATTCCGGCGCGCGCTGGGTAGTGCTGTGCGACACCAATGGCGGCACCATGCCGCACGAGATCGAGACCATCGTCGGCGAGGTGGTGAAACACATCCCGGGCGATCATGTCGGTATCCACGCCCATAACGACACCGAACAGGCGGTGGCCAACTCGCTGGCTGCGGTGCGCGCTGGCGCGCGCCAGATCCAGGGTACGCTGAACGGGTTAGGGGAGCGCTGCGGCAACGCCAATCTGTGCTCGCTGATCCCGACGCTGAGCCTGAAGCGCGAATTTTCCGATGCCTTCGAGATCCGCGTTTCGTCCGACAAGATGGCGACCCTGATGAAGGTGTCGCGGACGCTCGACGACATGCTCAACCGGGCGCCGAACCGTCACGCGGCTTACGTCGGCGAAAGCGCGTTCGTGACCAAGACCGGCATTCATGCGTCCGCCGTGCTGAAGGATCCGCAGACCTACGAGCATGTATCGCCCGAGACCGTCGGCAACCACCGCAAGGTGCTGGTGTCGGATCAGGCCGGCCGCTCCAACGTGATCGCCGAACTGGAACGCGCCGGCATTCCCCATGACAAGAACGATCCGAAGCTGCTGCGCCTCGTCGAAGAAATGAAAGAGCGCGAGGCCGCCGGCTATGCCTATGAGTCCGCCGATGCCTCGTTCGAGTTGCTGGCGCGGCGCACGCTCGGCAAGGTGCCGGAATATTTCCGGGTCGAGCAATTCGATGTCAATGTCGAGCAGCGCTACAACGCCAACGGTCAGCGCGTCACGGTGGCGATGGCGGTGGTGAAGGTCGACGTTGCCGGCGAACGGCTGATCTCGGCGGCCGAAGGCAACGGTCCCGTCAACGCGCTCGACGTGGCGCTGCGCAAGGACCTCGGCAAATACCAGAAGTACATCGAAGGCCTGAAGCTGATCGACTATCGCGTGCGTATCCTCAATGGCGGCACGGAAGCGGTGACGCGAGTGCTGATCGAGAGCGAGGACGAGCAGGGCGAGAGCTGGACCACGATCGGCGTGTCGCCCAATATCATCGATGCGTCGTTTCAGGCGCTGATGGATTCGGTCATCTACAAGCTGGTGAAATCAGGCGCGCCGGCGTAATCGTCATTGCGAGCGCAGCGAAGCAATCCAGCTTACGGTTGGCGGAAAGAAAGCTGGATTGCCGCGTCGCTTTCGCTCCTCGCAATGACGTTGAGAAACCGGGGGCCTTCCAATGATCGACCACATCTCCGTCGGTGTCCGCGATCTTGAACGCGCCGCGCGCTTCTATGAGGCAACGCTTGCGCCACTCGGGCTTTCGCGGCTGGTGACACGGCCCGCTACGATCGGTTTCGGCAAGGCCTATCCCGAATTCTGGATCAACCTGCGCGCCGGCATGGCGGAGGTAGCGCCGGAAAGCGGCGTCCACATCTGTCTTCGGGCAAAGGCGACGGCCGATGTCGATGCGTTTCATGCGGCTGCGCTTGGTGCAGGTGGCCGCTCCGACGGCGCGCCGGGGCTGCGCCCGCACGATCGCGTCAAATACTATGCAGCGTTCGTTCTCGATCCCGACGGCAATCGCATCGAGGCGGTGACGTTTCCGAGAGATGTAGAGGGTTCGCACTAACGCCAACCCTCGAGGCATTTCCCGCGAAAGCGGGGGAATCCGGCGCTCGAACTGCCGCTCGCATTGCGATCGAACCCCTCGTTTCCCCGGGGCTCGTCTGCGTCGCGGCAATTTTGCAACAGTCATCGAGTTTCGCTTCAGCGTCCTTCGAAAGAAGGACGCACGAGTCGAGATTGTCGGATTTCTATATGGCCTCTCGGCGATCCGCGCGGAGCGCCTCCAAATCAGAGTTCAATGAGGCCAATAATGAGAAAACTTCTTCTTGCTTCGACGATGCTTGCTTTCGGCGCGGCAAGCGCATCCGCCGCTGATCTGGGCGCCCATTCCTACGTCAAAGCTATGGCGCCGGTGTTTAGCTGGAGCGGTTTCTACGTCGGTGCCAATGCTGGCGGTGGTCTCCAGAACACCACCATTAACGACAAGACCTGCAATTTGTCCTGCGGCTCCGTGGCTTTCAGCAAGGGTTTCGCCACGGTCGGCGGCACAGCTGGTTTCAACTATCAGTTCGGTCCGGGCCTCGTCGGCATCGAGGGCGACATCAACTGGTCAAATTTCAAAGATACACTTAGTGATCCAGACTGGAGTATTGGCCGCGGAACGTTCCATTCGGTCAAGACGGATTGGTTCTCCACGGTTCGTGGCCGCTTCGGACT
>JBAQER010000297.1:0-2294 GCA_049286845.1 Bradyrhizobium sp. | reverse complement strand
CGCAATGGGCGCCGGGCTTCCAGGCGCTGGCAGGCTCGATCGGCCCGTCGCACGCCTGGGTTCACGCCGAAAGCTTCGGCGGCGAAGTCCGCGTCGCCGGCATGACGGTGCACTCCGACGACCTGATCCACGCCGACCAGCACGGCGCGATCGTGATTCCGATCGACATCGCCGCGAAAATCCCCGATGCCGCCGAACTCTGCGGACGGCGCGAGACGCCGATCCTGGAGATCGCGCGCAGCAAGGATTTTACGCTGGAAAAACTGAAAGCGGCGCTGAAGCGGGCGGCGGAGATCCATTGACGGGGAATGCGAACGCTTCAACCCCGGGGGAAACCATGTGCAGGCGATTGGTCGCGCTGGGACTGGCAATCGTTGCCGGCATCGCCGGCGCGCAAGTCGGGCTTGGCCGCCGCCTGACGCGGTATGGTTAGCAGAAGGTTGAGATCGAGCCGGGACGCCGGCCCCGCGCAACAACACAACGCCGGTTCGGCCCAGCAATTTCTCGCGCCGGCTTAACCTTTACGCGTCTTTAATTGCGGCGACGTAGGGTTCCTGTAGCGCGGCTCAGGATGAGCTGCGCCACCGTCCAGGACGGGCGGTAGTTCGCGTGCGCGTTGGAGTTTCCCATGGATATTATGACGAGCGTTGGGCTCGTATTCGGCATCATTGTCATTTCAGTGATGGTGCTCATGGGAGGCGATCTTCACATGTTCATTTCCGAACATGCGATGATCATCATTTTCGGCGGATCGATCGCCGCCACCATGATCCGGTTTCCGCTCAGCGCCATCCTGCACGGCCTGCCGCTCGGCGCCAAATTCGCCTTCACCATGAGCCGCCTGTCGGCGCGGGACCTCGTCGACGAACTGGCCCGGATCGCGGAAATCGCGCGCAAGCAGGGTCCGGTCGGACTCGAAAAGGTCGATACCAACGAGCCGTTCCTCGCCAAGGGAATTCGCTACGTCGCCGACGGCTACGATCTCGAATTCATCCGCGACAATCTCGAGCGCGACCGCGACAACTTCCTGATGCATCTCGACGAAGGCGGCAAGATCTACCGCGCCATCGGCGACTGCGCGCCGGCCTTCGGCATGATCGGAACCCTGATCGGCATGGTGCAGATGTTCGCCAACATGACCGATCCTTCGAAGCTCGGTCCGTTCATGGCGACCGCCTTGCTGGCGACGCTGTACGGCGCGCTGGTCGCGAACCTGTTCTGCCTGCCGATTGCCGACAAGCTGCATGGCAAGTTGCTCGACGAGGAGACCAATCGCACGCTGATTATCGACGGCATCCTGATGATCCGCGATTCCAAGAGCCCGACGCTGGTGCGCGAGATGTTGCTGGCCTACCTGCCGGAGAAACATCGCCAAGAGGAAGGCGAGCCGGTCCCGGCGTAAACGCCAGATTCCGGTTCCGGAAACCAAGCAATGGCCAAGAAGAAACGAGGCGACGCGCATGGCGGAGGACACGGCTGGTTCGTGACCTTTGCCGACCTCATGGGCCTGATGATGAGCTTCTTCGTGATGCTCGTCGCCTTCTCCACCATGGACAACAACAAGCTGAAGATCGTCGCCGGCTCGATGCGCGACGCCTTCGGCGTGCAGACCGAGGCCCGCTATTCCGGAATCATCGAATCCGAAAACCTGCCGGCGCGGCCGAAGCTCAAGAACGCGGCGCAAGTTCCCCCGGATGAGGCATCCAACACCCCGACCCCGGACGAACAGGAACGCAGCCGGATCGCCGGCGCCAGGCTGAAGTTCGACCGCGAATTCGCGCTGGCCTCGGCGTCGCTGCGGCAGGCGTTACAGGACATGCCGGAACTGACCGAAATCTCGAAACACATCATGTTCGAGGAAACCAATGCGGGCCTCAATCTGGAAATTGTCGACCAAGATGGCCGCTCGATGTTCGCCGATGGTTCCAAGGTGCCCTACGACCGCACCCGCCGGCTGATCCAGAAACTGGCAGGCCCGCTGAAGGCGACGCCGCTTCGCATCTCCATCATTGGCCATACTGCGGCAGGCTTCCTGCCGTCGCGCAGCGACTATGGGGCTTTCGACCTTTCGGCTGACCGCGCCAATGTGGTACGCCAGATCCTGGAGCGGGAAGGCCTGCAGCCCGCCCACATCTTCGCCGTTTCGGGAAAGGCCGACAGCCAGCCGCTGTTCCCGGACGACCCGACGCTGTCGGCCAACCGCCGCGTCACTATCACGCTGATGCGCGAGGATCCGCCGCTGCCTCCGGACTTGAAACCGTAGTCTTGCGGGAACTACCTCAATACCGCATACT
>JBAQER010000296.1:0-7160 GCA_049286845.1 Bradyrhizobium sp. | reverse complement strand
GGATATCACCACCCTCAACACCAACGCGCGGCCCCGGCTCGGCATCGGCCGCACCTTCCAGAATCTGGCGCTGTTTCATCATATGAGCGTGCTCGACAACATCATGGTCGGGCGGCACCACCTCTTGAAGAACAACTTCATCACGGGGTCGCTGTACTGGCTGACCGGCGCGCGGCGCGAAGAGCTCGAGCATCGCCGCAAGGTCGAGGAGATCATCGATTTCCTCGACCTGCAGTCGGTGCGCAAGGCCACCGCCGGCACCCTGCCCTACGGGCTGCGCAAGCGGGTGGAGCTCGCGCGCGCGATGGCGCTGGAACCGCAGCTGATCCTGCTGGATGAGCCGATGGCCGGCATGAACTTCGAGGAAAAGGAGGACATGGCCCGCTATATCGTCGATCTCAACGAAGAGTTCGGCATGACGGTCATGATGATCGAGCACGACATGGGCGTGGTGATGGATATCTCCCACCGCGTCATGGTGCTGGATTTCGGCCGCAAGATCGCGGAAGGCGATCCCGCCGCGGTGCTCGCCGATCCCCACGTCAAGCGCGCCTATCTCGGCGAAGAGGACGAGGTTCTGGTCGATCCCGACGACAAGCCCGCCGCCCCGGAGTGCGCAGCATGATGGATTACGCCGGCCGCGCCGCCCAGGCCGATACCTATCCGAAACTGCTGCGCCTCAACGCAAGAGAGCATGGCGGCGAGATCGCGCTGCGCGAGAAGGATTTCGGGCTCTGGAAGGTATTCACCTGGAACGCCTACCAGACCCGGGTGCACGATTTCGCGCTCGGCATGGTCGAACTCGGCCTCGGCCGCGGCGACGTCATCGGCATCATCGGCGACAACCGGCCGGACTGGGTGTCGGCCGAAATCGCCACCCACGCCATCGGCGCCATGAGCCTCGGTCTCTATCGCGACGTGCTGGACGAGGAAGCCGCCTATCTCCTGAGCTACGGCGAAGCCAAACTGGTGTTCGCCGAGGACGAGGAGCAGGTCGACAAGCTGCTGGCGCTGGCCGACCGCGCACCTCAACTCAGGCACATCGTCTATTCCGACCCGCGCGGCATGCGGAAATATGACGACCCCCGGCTGATGGAAGCCGACAAGCTCGCCGGGATGGGGCGCGCCCGCGCCGCGCGCGAGCCCGGCCTCTATGACCGCCTGGTCGACGCCACCCGCGGCGAGGACGTTTCGATCCTCTGCACCACCTCGGGCACGACGGCGCATCCGAAACTGGCGATGCTCGCCTCGGGGCGCGTGCTGCGGCATTGCGCGGCCTATCTTTCGTTCGACCCCAAGGGGCCGGATGACGAATATGTCTCGGTGCTGCCGCTGCCCTGGATCATGGAACAGGTCTACGTGCTCGGCAAAGGCCTGCTGTGCCGGATGAAGGTCAACTTCGTCGAGCAGCCAGAAACCATGATGAACGATTTCCGCGAGATCGCGCCGACCTTCGTGCTGTTCGCACCGCGGCTCTGGGAATCCATCGCCGCCGACGTGCGCGCCGGCGTCATGGACTCCTCCCCGCTCAAGCAAAGCCTGTACGAACTCGGCATGAAGACGGGGCTGGCTGCGCTGGCGCAGGGCAAGCATTCGGCGGTCGCCGACATGATTCTGTTCCGCGCCCTGCGCGACCGCCTCGGCTTTACCCGGCTGCGCTCGGCGGCGACCGGCGGCGCCGCGCTCGGTCCCGACACCTTCAAGTTCTTCCAGGCCATGGGCGTGCCGCTGCGCACGCTGTACGGACAGACCGAAATGCTCGGCGCCTACACGCTGCATCCGATCGACAAGGTCGACCCCGACACCACGGGCGTGGCGATGGCCGACAACATCGAAATCCTCATCGACAATCCGGATATCCACGGTGTCGGCGAAATCGTGGTGCGTCACCCCAACATGTTCCTCGGCTACTACAAGAACCCGGAAGCCTCCGCCGAAGACATCAAGGACGGCTGGATGCATTCCGGCGATGCCGGCTACTTCAACGCCGACAAGCAGCTCGTGGTGATCGACCGCATCAAGGATCTGGCGGAAACCGCGCGCGGAGAACGGTTCTCGCCGCAATACATCGAGAACAAGCTGAAATTCTCGCCCTATATCGCCGAGGCGGTGGTGCTGGGCGCCGGCCGCGACGCGCTGGCGGCCATGATCTGCATCCGCTTCTCGATCATCTCGAAATGGGCGGAGAAGAGCCGGATCTCGTTCACCACCTACACCGACCTCGCCTCGCGCCCCGAGGTGTACGAGCTGTTGCGCAGGGAGGTCGAGACCGTCAACGCCACGCTGCCGCCGGCGCAGCGGATTTCCCGCTTCCTGCTGCTGTACAAGGAACTCGACGCCGACGACGGCGAACTCACGCGCACGCGAAAAGTCCGCCGCAGCGTCATCAACGAGAAATACGCCACCATCATCGATGCGATCTATGGCGGCAAGAGCGCCATTCCGGTGGATACCGTGATCCGCTTCCAGGACGGCAGCACCCAGCGTATCCGCACCACGCTCACGGTCGTCGATCGTGCCAACGACGCCCCCGTCGCGGAGGCCGCGGAATGAACACCCAGCTTCTGATCCAACTTCTGGTCAACGGCCTCGTGGTCGGCACGCTGTATGGCGTGGTCGCGATGTCGTTCGTTCTGATCTACAAGGCCACGCAAGTCGTGAACTTCGCGCAGGGCGAACTGCTGCTGGTCGGCGCCTGGGTATGCTGGGTGCTGCTCACAAAATACCAGGTGCCGTTCTGGCTCGGCATGCCGATCACGCTGGTCTTCATGTTCGTGTTCGGCATCGCGATCCAGGTAGTGATCCTGCGTCCCATGATCGGGGAGCCGATCATCTCGGTGATCATGGTGACGATCGCGCTGTCCACAGTGTTCTCGGCGCTGATGAAATGGATGTTCGGCGTCAATCTGCAGCCGTTCCCGAAAGTATTCGAGACCCAGAACGTCAACATCCTTGGACTGCAGGTGCAGACCGTCTATTTGATGAGCCTGGCAGTCTCGGTGGCGATGATGATCGGGATGGCGTGGTTCTTCCGCTTGTCCAAATACGGTCTCGCCATGCGCGCCACCGCATTCAACCAGCAGGTGGCGCAGTCGCTCGGCATTTCGGTCAAGAGCGTGTTCGCCATGGCATGGGCGATATCGGCGACGGTGTCCGCGGTGGCCGGCGTCGTGGTCGCCGTGGTCAACGGCGTGTCCGCGGGTCTGTCAGCCTACGGCATCAAGGTATTTCCGGCGGCGATCCTCGGCGGCCTCGACAGCGTCGGCGGCGCGGTGCTCGGCGGCATCATCATCGGTCTCCTGGAAAACTTCGCGCATTTCCTCGACAGCGAATACCTGCACTGGGGCAATCTCTACGAAATCGCGCCGTTCTATGCGCTGATCATCATCCTGATGATCAAGCCTTACGGCCTGTTCGGCACCAAAGATATCGAGCGGGTGTAACCCATCATGGCAGGCCAGACCCTCATCCCCGCCGGCGATTTCCGCACCACCTATGCGGCGGACACCACAGTGTTTCCGACCAGGACCAGCCGCAATGCGATGATCGCCGGCATCGTGTTGATCTGCTTTGCGCCGCACGTCCTGAATGAATACAGCCTCAGCCTGCTAATCCAGATCGGCATCTTCGGCATCGCCGCCCTCTGCCTCAACATCGTGGTCGGCTTCACCGGCCAGATCTCGATCGGCCATGCCGCCTTCTTCGGCTTCGGGGCGTTCACGTCGGCCTACCTGTCAAACCGGCTAGCGATCCCCGTCTTCTTCTGCATTCCGCTCGCGGGTGTCGTGACGGCGGCTGTCGGGCTGGTCTTCGGCCTCCCCGCCGCGCGCCTGAAGGGGCTTTATCTCGCGATCGCTACGCTGGCCGCGCAATACATCCTGCTGGATTTCTTTGCGCGCGCGGAATGGTTCACCGGCGGCAGTGTTCCGGCCAGCGCCGAGCCATTCTCGATCTTCGGCTATTCGCTGCGCGGCGATAAGAAATATTTCTACGTCGTACTCGCCTATGTCGTCGTCTGTTATCTGCTGGTCACGAACCTGATCCGCTCGCGCGACGGCCGCGCACTGGTGGCGGTGCGCGACCACTATCTGTCCGCCGAGATCATGGGCATCAACCTGACGAAATATCGCACGCTGTCGTTCGGACTCGCCGCATTCTTCGCCGGCGTCGGGGGCGCGCTCTACGCACACTACAATCAGGTGGTCTCCAACGAAGGCTTCGGCATCGATCGCTCGATCATATTTCTGGCCATGATCATCATCGGCGGCCTCGGCTCGATCATGGGCACGCTGATGGGCACCGCCTTCATGGTGCTGCTGCCGGAATCGATGGAGTGGCTGAGCGTCGCGTTGCGCGACAGTCCAATCGATCAGTTCCTCGGACTCAAGAACAACATCGCATTCTTGCGCGAGATGGCCATCGGACTCATCATTATCGTCTTTCTGGTCTTCGAGCCGGATGGACTCGCGCATCGTTGGCGCCAGATCAAGGCTTACTGGAAACTCTACCCGTTCTCGCATTGAGGTCGGAACGGGCAGGCAACAAGAAGACCTCGAGAAGAAAACCGGAGGATTATGCTTATGAACATGAAAGCTCTTCTCAACAGCGCCGCCTTGGCGGCGATGCTTGGCGGCATGTCCGCCGTCACGCCCGCCATGGCACAGACGCCGATACCGCTTGGCAATCTGGTCGATTATTCCGGCCCGACGTCCGACGTCGGAACGCCCTATGGACAAGGAATCGTCGACACTTTCGCCTGGATCAACAAGACCGGCGGCATCAACAAGACCAAGGTCAACCTCGATACCGTCGATTACGGCTATCAGGTGCCGCGCGCGATCGCCCAGTACAAGAAATGGTCGGGCGCCGACAAGGTCGCCGCCATTCTCGGATGGGGTACCGCCGACACCGAAGCCCTCACTGGCTTCCTCGCCGAAGACAAGATTCCCGACATCTCGGCGTCCTACGCCGCCGCGCTGTCCGACCCGACCGGAGCAGGCGGCAAGGCCAAGCCCGCTCCCTACAATTTCTTCTACGGCCCGAGTTATTCAGACGCGGTTCGCGGCATGCTGACCTGGGCCGCCGAGGACTGGAAAGCCAAGGGCAAGCCCGGCAAGCCGAAATTCGTCCATATGGGTGCCAACCATCCGTATCCGAACGCCCCGAAGGCTGCGGGTGAAGCGATCGCGGCCGAACTCGGCTTCGAACTGTTGCCGCCGATCGTGTTCGCGTTGACGCCCGGCGACTACAGCGCGCAGTGCCTGACGCTGAAGCAGTCCGGCGCCAACTACGCCTATCTCGGCAACACCGCGGGCTCCAACGTCTCGGTGCTGAAGGCGTGCAAGAACGCCGGCGTCGACGTGCAGTTCCTCGGCAACGTCTGGGGCATGGACGAGAATGCCGCCAAGGCCGCCGGCGCCGCCGCCAATGGCGTGGTATTTCCGCTGCGCACAGCGGTGGCCTGGGGTGGCAACGCACCCGGCATGAAAACCCTGATGGAAATCTCCAAGATGTCGGATGCGGCCGGAACGGCCTATCGGCCGGTGCACTACATCGCGGGCGTCTGCAGTGCGCTCTACACGAAGGAAGCCGTCGAATGGGCCGCCAAGAACGGCGGCGCGACCGGCGAGAACGTCAAGAAGGGCTTCTACCAGAAGAAGGATTGGGTGCCGGCCGGCATGGAAGGCGTCTGCAACCCGTCGACCTTTACCGACAAGGATCACCGCGGCACGCTCAAGGTCGATCTGTATCGCATGAAGATCGCCGGTGCGACCGACGCGCCGCTCAACGAGCTCGCCAAGAACGGCGTGATCAAGCTTGAGAAGGTCAAGACCATCGACCTGCCGCGCAAGCCCGAATGGCTCGGCTGGTAAGCTAGCGGTCGCCGAGAGGCGGCCCAACGCACTCAGGCTGTCGTCCCCCGCGAAAGCGGGGGATGACGGCAGTGGGTGGTACGAAGCGTGGGTTCTACGACGACGTCAGGATCGACCATGACCGAAGCGACTGAAATCGATCGCCCGTCAGCAGCGGCGGCGCAGGCCATCGCGCCGCTGCTCAGCGTGCGCAACATCGAGGTGGTCTACGACAACGTCATCCTGGTGCTGCGGGGCCTGAGCCTCGAGGTGCCGCAGGGCGCGATCGTGGCGCTGCTCGGCGCCAACGGCGCCGGCAAGTCGACGACGCTGAAGGCGATCTCGGGACTGCTCAAGACCGAAGACGGCGAAGTTACCCGCGGCGAAATCCTGTTCGACGGTGAGCGCATCAACGGCATCGATCCCGACAAGATCGTGCGCCGCGGCATCTTCCAGGTGATGGAGGGCCGCCGCATCATCGCCGACATGACGTCGCTGGAGAATTTGCGGCTCGGCGCCTTCACCCGAACCGACAACGAGATCGGCGCCGACATCGACAGGGTGTTCGACTATTTTCCGCGCCTGAAGGAGCGCACCGGCCTCGCCGGTTATCTCTCCGGCGGCGAGCAGCAGATGCTGGCGATCGGCCGCGCGCTCATGGCGCGCCCGAAGATGATCTTGATGGACGAGCCGTCGATGGGACTGTCGCCGCTGCTGGTCAAGGAAGTGTTCGGCATCATCGGCAAGATCAATCGCGATCTCGGCGTCACCATCCTGCTGGTGGAGCAGAACGCGCGCGCCGCGCTGTCGGTGGCAAGCCACGGCTACATCATGGAACAGGGCAAGGTGGTGCTCGACGGCTCGGCCACCGAATTGCGCGACAATGAGGACGTCAAGGAATTCTACCTCGGCGGCGCCGGCGACCAGCGCAAGAGTTTCAAGAACCTGAAAAGCTTCAAGCGGCGGAAGCGGTGGCTGTGAAGCCGATTTCTTTCCCCGTCGTTCCGGGGCGCGCAAAGCGCGGACCCCAGATGTGCAATGCACATCGGGGAATCTCGAGATTCCGGGTCTGGTCCTGCGGACCATCCCGGAATGACGAAGGTGACATATGACCGACCACTACGACGCCCTCGAAACCCGCAAGCCCGCCGCACGCGAGGCGGAGCTGTTTTCGCGGCTGCCGGACGTGCTGCGCCAGGCGATGGCGGCGCCCGCCTATGCCGAGCGCCTCCGGGGAATCGATCCCGCTTCCGTCACCGACCGGGCCGCGCTGGCAGCGCTGCCGCTGCTGCGCAAGTCCGACCTCCC
>JBAQER010000295.1:0-2132 GCA_049286845.1 Bradyrhizobium sp. | reverse complement strand
CACGCATGCCGGAAGCTCATCGTTCCAAGGTGATTGTTCGCCGCGCCGAACCGGGTGACGAGAAGCGCTGGCGCGAGTTGTTCGACGGCTACTGCCTCTTCTACAAGCGCCCCCTATCGGAGCCGCTCACCCGCCACACGTGGGCACGCATCATGGACGACGCGTCGCCCATCCATGCGATCGTCGCCGAAGATCGGAACGATGGCGTCATCGGCATAGCCAACTACGTCGTGCACGAACACACGCTGGGCCTCACCCCGGTGTGCTACCTGGGCGACCTGTTTGTCGATCCCGCGCAGCGCGGGGCGGGGATTGGCGAGCAACTGATCGGCTGGCTGGTGGCCGAAACGAAGCGCGAGGGTTGGTCGAGGCTCTATTGGCACACGAGATTGAACAACTACCGCGCCCGGGGCCTGTATGACAAGTTCACGCCGCATAGTGACTTCGTTCGCTACACCGTGTATCCGGAAGCGTGAAGCATCGGCGCGCCGGTCATGGCGCCATGCGCCGCGCACTGCGCGGCAGAACCGGAACGTTGGGCGTCATGGGAAGTGATGACCTGACGGTTCGCGGCTATGTCCACCGTGGGAGTCATCGCAATGCCATCCGGTGATTTTCCGGACCGGAAGTATCTGGTCAATGCACGCGAGCTGGGCGAGCGGCTGGGAGCGGTTACCCTGATCGACCTGCGTCCGGCAGAGGATTTCGCGCTTGGCCATATCGAGGGAAGCAAGCACCTGGACATCTACGGCGTCAGCCTGAACGACTCCTCGGATGCCCCGTTGAACGCCTTCCTGTCGATATTTCAAACGCTGTTCGGGACCCGGGGCGTAGCCCAGGACAAGCCCGTCGTGATCTACGATCACGAGACCGGCGAGCGGGCGGCGCGAGCCGTCTGGCTCCTCGCGGTATTGGGTCACCCGGACGTCAGGATCCTCGATGGCGGGACGCAGGCGTGGACCGCGTCGGGCAGGCGGCTCGTCCGCCTGACGGGGGCACCGCCGCCAGTCGACCCGGCGAAAGCGCCACCGTCGCCTCCCCCGTACAAAGGAACGCGAAATCTCGAGCTGCTGGCCACCCGGTTCGATGTCCATCGCGCCATCGATGATGAGCAGACGGTCATCGTTGATGTCAGGCGCGAGTCCGAGTATCGAGGCACGGAAAAGCGGGCCCGGCGCGCCGGCACCATTCAGGGCGCCGTGCATATCTTCTGGCGCGATCACCTGGACGACAAGGGCGCGTTCCGGCCGGCGGAAGAAATCCGCGGTCTCTACGTCTCAAGAGGCATAACGCCAGACAAGGCGATCATCCCTGTCTGTCACGGCGGCTACCGCTCGGCCAACACCTTCCTCGCCCTCAAGTCGTTGGGCTATCCGCGCGTCCGGAACTACGTGGCATCCTGGGGCGAATGGGGGAATAGAGAGGATTCGAAGATCATGGTCCCGGGCGCCAGCGTCTGAGATGACGGAGCTCGGAAACATCGCACCCTAGACGGCGGCGGGTCGATGGCGTAACGTCCCCCCGGGGGGATCTCATGTGGGACTTCGCGGCCATTGCGGTTGCGTTCGTGCTGGCGTTCGCGCTGAAGGCTGCCGGGATGCACGTGGCGCTGGCGTGGATCGCGTCCTGCTGCGTCGTGCCGGCATTCCTGTTCTTCGTCGAATTTGTTTTCCCCGACGGTGACCGCTCGGCAATGTGGCCGTTCGCGATGTTCGTCCAGAGCATCTACGGTGCGGCGGCGGGCGGCGTGGGCGCGCTCTTTGCCTCGCTGATGTCGAAAAGCGAAGATAAGCCCGACGCCGGGCAGCAAAGCCGGATCGGGACGGACGCCTAGAACGCGAGCACGACGCGGCCGAGCACCTTGCCGGCCTTGAGGTTCTCGAGAATTTCGGTGACTTCGGCCGCGGGCCGTACGCTCACCGGCATCGGCTTGAGCTTTTTCCTTTTCGCCAGCGCCACGACTTCCTTCAGCTCCTGCACGTTGCCGACGTAGGAACCGACGAGCCCGATGGCGCGCTGCGCGAAGGGCGGCAGCGGGTGCACCAGCTCCCCGCCAAAGAGGCCGCAGAGCACGTAGCGCCCGCCCTTTCTTAGGGCCGCGAGACCCAGCGCCGCGGTCGCCGGCATGCCGA
>JBAQER010000294.1:0-11889 GCA_049286845.1 Bradyrhizobium sp. | reverse complement strand
CCGTTCCCGAACGGCATCAACTACGCCGACTACAACACCTGGAACATCGGTGTCGGTTTCACCTACAAGGTGTTCACGCTCGATATCCGCTACTCCGACACCGATCTGTCGAAGGGTGATTGCAACGCCTTCACCAGCGATTTCGCAGCCCGCGGAAACATCACCGCAGCGTCCGGAACCTCCATCACCGCGATCAATCCGACCGGTGTTGGCTCGAACTGGTGCGGCGCGGCCGGCATCGTCAAGCTCTCGGCTGACCTGACCGCGATGACCAGCCTGAAGTAAGTTATTCTCTCAAGACCTTAAGGGGCGGCAGAGCGATCTGCCGCTCCTTTTGTTTTGGGGTGACCCCGGATGAGACGGGATTGGCTGCAGAAGGCGAGCGAGGCGATCCGCCGAACGATCACCGGAATATTCTGGTGGGAGTCGTTGCGGGCCTTGGGACTACTTACAAGGCTGCGAATTTGCGAGATGGCGATAAGTAGCTCGCCAAACGCTCATGGTTGGGCAAGAATACATGCCTGTGCTCGATACGGCTGCAGCATCTTGAAAGTGTGGTCCAACGGCCAATTGTTATGGGCTCTGTCAACATAGAAACTGCCATGAACGGGCTTGAGCTGAAAAAATGGCGCAAACTCCTGGGTTACACGCAGGAACAGGCGGCGAACGAATTCGGGGTCACCAGACCCACCATTCAAAACTGGGAGTACGAGATCACGCCCGTTCCGGTCGCGGTCGATTTGGCTTCCCGGCAACTCGTGCGACGTTGGAAGCAGCGTCCCGAGTTCGGGCCCATTACTCTCGTCTACGCGAGCGTTCCACTATGGCGGACGCTAGATAGCGTGGATCGGCTGCCGACGCTGATCTGCAGGCGGTACCCCCATAATAATGCTGCCTTCCTCAAGGTCTTCGAACTGAGAAACAGCTCAACCTTTTTTAATCCGATGATACTCGATGAAACCAACTTCATTATTTGGAGCGGACCCCAGCTAATGGAGGAATGCGAAAAACTGCGTAAGTAAAGGCTAGGAGGACGGTCAGGCCGCGGGACAAGCAGGATGGTCTGCAAAGCTGGAGTTTTCATTGAGGACTTTTAGGAATTGCTTTAGGCAAACCTATTCAGTGCGTCTTATCTAACAATAGGTGGCGAGTTGGATTCGTGGGATCTAAAGAAGTGGCGAAAAAAACATGGATTCAACCAGTTTGAGGCTGCGGAGAAGCTTGGAATAAATCGGGGCGGCTTCCAGAATTGGGAGCGAGAGGTCAGGCCAATTTCAAGAGCTGTCGAGCTCGCTTGCCAAGAGATCACACGACTGTGGCAACAACATCCGGATTTCGGTCCAGTGATTCTCGTGTATGCCGATGGCCAGATATTGCAGGAGTCCGACGAACCCTACAGCGTCGCTCTACTACGTTGTGACCGTCATCCTAACAACGAAGCTGCCGTCGAAGAAGCCCGTCGGTTGGGACTCGATCCCTTGTTCGTCAATCCATTCATCCTTGCAGAAGACGGCTCAGTCATTTGGGAGAGTCCAGATCTTTTAGACGAATGCAAGAGACGGAACTGCGCAAAGCTGGGATAGCAATTGCGCTTCGACCTGCATAGCAGGGGTAGATTCCGAAATCATGCGCACTGAAAGTATTCCATCGTGGTGTTGGCGGCTCAGTAAGTCTATTACCCCGAATGCTCAAGTCGAAGGTGCCGTCCACCTTTTAGCTTTAATCAAGATAGAAAGGACAAGCAGCCGGAAAAGCTCCATGCCTCAACCAATCCGTCCATCATGGTTCCCTTCGTTCGGCAAGCTCCGAATGCATCGGGACCGTTAGATCGGCTTGCTTGGGCGGCGGCCGCCGCCGGCTTTCGAAACGATCTTCGCTCGGAAACCGGAATTCTTTGATTAATCCATAGATTGCGGGAATCACAATCAGCGTCAGCAGGGTCGAGGAGATCATGCCGCCGATCATCGGCACCGCGATCCACTGCGATTGATGACCTATCGGAGACGATCTTTCCCTACCTCACAACCGTTGAGGGGCTGAAGCTCGCGGCTCAAACGTTCGATAGGGACGTGAGGAAACTGTCCTGCTGCGCAGGGTAACGGGGGCGGCTTGGTGAGCAAGCGGGCCATGGGATCAGAAGCGTCTATGGCGGTCCCCGCCAGCGGGATGGCCAGTGCCCCTGACAGAAAACAGGCTTGCAACGCCCTTCAGCGATGGCTACGCCCAGCATGGTCCCATGCAGAACCCGCTGGCTCCCGCCTAATCTATGGGGTTGCTGGCTCCAGCGATCCGGCCTGTCGGGCGCTTCGTTGCGGCCTTGGGGGCGCGTAACGACCTACATGCGATGCGGCCGATATCCGATACCGTTTGCGACCTGAAGTTCGCGTATGTATTGCACGATCGCCGTAACCTGCGGCTCGGTCACCTGGCGCTGCGGCGGCATGTCGCCGTAAGGCCAGTGGTGTTGCCTAACACCCAACTTGGCCGCGAGAAAAAAGGCCCCATCAGCATGATGCCCCGGATTGTAGATGTCGTGGACCAAAGGCGGCCCTTTATCGGTGCCGGCTGCGTTGAACCCATGACAAGCGGCGCAGTTCGCATCGAAGGCTGTTTTGCCATCGATGGCGAGCATTGAAAGGGCCGGGACCTTCACGTCGACCGTGGACCCCTTGGACGTCCCGCTTGGCGCCTGGAGCTGCCAAACGAATACGCCCAAGCCTACCAGGACAGCAAGGATGAGGTACTTTGGAAAATCGTCAGAAAGCTTCATGCTGCATCGATGCCTTCAGGAATTTCGACCCGCAAGGCGACGGATCGGGCGGCTGGCTGAGGGCCACGGCGACGAATCGTGTCAACGTGTGCCATCCTCGGAACAGCGTTGCTACTTCGGTGGTCGGCAACGAGCTCATCCGACGAATCAACGGTGATCCAGGTCATCGCAACCTGGGGATCGATTCCGGCCACATCGACAAGCTTGTCCGGATTGAGGATCCGGAGACGCCGATAGTGGAATCCGAGGATGCCTTCCTTGTGCAAATCCCGAAGCACCCGATTGACATGGACGCCGGTGAGACCGGTCGCGTCGCCAATGTGTTCCTGGGTCAGCGGAAGATGCATTTCTTCAGGGCGATTACCGAGCCATCGCATGCGCGATCGAATGGACAGCTCAAGCAGCAGATGCGCGATGCGTTCTCGCGCCGAACGCCGACCGACACTCAACAACTGATGGTAGGCGAGGCTGCGGTCCCGCGAGATCAGACCCGCAATCTGCATGCCGATCTCCGGGCAGTCTCTTGCAAGACGTCCGAGGTTCTTGTGCGAAATGACGGAGACCACCGCGTCGGTCAAGGCCTGCGCGCTGTAGTTCAGCAGCGCGCCCGGCGTCGGCACAAAGGCCAGGACGGCGCCGGGAAGAGCGAACTGCAGAATTTGCCTGCGGCCGTCCTGTAGCAAGTGGTAGAGAGCAACCCATCCATCGACCAGGCTATAGATGGCTTCGCCGCCCTCCCCGAGCCGGAACAGATCGCTTCCGGCCTTGACTTCGCGGTCGGCCGACTTGTATTGGCCAGCCACGTGCAAGGCCTGCCCCAGGTAACTCGGATCGAGACGCTCCATATACGCTGGATTGGCCTGGCAATCCTTACGAATCATTCTCGCTGCGTTGATAAGATTTAACATTTGCGACTCCCGAAGTTCTGAACGTTCATCTCTCATCAAGGAGGGTTCGAGGACTGAACCCATGCTCAATTGTGCCCCGACCGAGCACCACATGGCCGCGAACGGGCGCAGCTGGGGGCTAGATCGAGAGCTTGTTCAGAGAACGATTCGGGGTGGTCTAAACTGGGTGTCTGATTCGATCGTGGGCAGACGTGTCTGCAGAAACGGAACGCCGACGTGCGACGCGACGTCCCGGGTAACGCGCCAGCCCGCGACGATCAAACCCGCGGAACACGCGGGACAACATGATCCGGCGCAAGCGAACCCATGGCAATGCCCCGCCCCGTTGGCACAGCAGGCGGTGCTCTTGATAGCCAGCTTGACGACGGACGAGGCTACAGCGGTCCGCTTCGACACCGTGTACTGCTTGGCGACCTGAGGCGCACTTTGAACAATTTGCCCGGCAGGTGCCGTGGGGCTGGTCCCGCTTGGGCACGCTTGCGAGGCCGCAACGCTCGCAAATGTGAACAGCATCAAGGTCGCCACTACGAGGACGGTGGGGGCCAGCAGATTGCTCACGGTCCGCACCGCGCTATCCGCGGACTTGCGTACCGGACCCGATTGTGGCGTTCGTAAAGCAACCAAAGTCGCGCTCGTTTTGTTGTTTCACCAAGGTATCTAAGCTCTTTATTTTGAACAATGGCCTCTGGCCTGTGCGCCCCTTTGATTTATGTCAATCAATGTTGAGTTATAATATTCTAACTTTTTTTAAAATGGGGGTATGAACAGTATTTGGCGATGATTAACACCGCGATGGCCAAAGACGGGACACGCGGTTGCAGTGTGACGATGAAGAAAATGATGATGGGCTTCGATGATGAAATCCGAAATGTAATCGGACGGCTCGACGAAGACCCGCCGGATCAATCCGGCGGGCTTCTTAGTCTCTGATTGGCGACGAAAACTCTGATCACGAATTTCGGCGGCGCATTGCAAGGACAACAACGCCGACGATGATCAGGACGACCACAAGTCCGCCGATCCCTCCGAATCCGCCCATTCCCCAACCCATCCCCCATCCCCATCCTTCGTTACCGCCCATCATCGCTGTTCTCCCTCAACACTTTACTGGTCCCGGACCATTATGATGTCAGGATTTACCGCGGCGTAGGCGAGCGCATAGGCGAGCTCGCCCGGGGCATCCGCGTGAACCGTGCACAAGGGTTGGCCAGCAGAGACCACATCGCCGAGCTTGACGTGCAGTTCGACACCCGCTGCTTTGGCTTCGGGTGCGCCTGCCAGCTTTGCGAGTTTGGCGATCTTGCGATTGTCGATTGTATTTATCAATCCGGCTCGCCGCGCGGAGAGCGGCCGACGATGACTGGACGTTGGCGGCCGGCGCATGCCGCCCTGGGCATCGCAGATTTGCTGGAACTTGGTCCACGCGCGGCCATTGTCGAGCGTCTGGGCGGCCATCGTCGCGCCGGCTCCATGTTGCGCCAGGCCGCCAAGCTCAATCAGCGCCCCGGCGATCGCGACGGCCCGGCCTCTGAGATCACGTGGCGCCGTCGACGCACACTGCAGAACGGCCAGAACTTCGTTGGCTTCAAGGGCTGGCCCGATGCCCCGGCCGATCGGCTGAGTGCCATCTCCAATCATGACTTTGGCCTTGACCCCGAACGCGTCCGCGACGGCGATGAGCCCGGCAGACAACGCGTCCGCGGCCTGCCCGCTGCGAACTTTTGCGGTAGGTCCCACTGGAATATCGAGGATGAGGTGTGTCGAGCCGGCGGCTATCTTTTTTGATATTACAGATGCGATCATCTGTCCCTCGGAATCGAGATCGAGCGCCCGCTCGATCCGGATAAGGATATCGTCTGCGGGGCTTAGCCTTATTGCACCGCCCCAGACGATACATCCGCCCTCTTGCTCAACAACGCGATGCATGTCGGTAGTCGCCAGATCGACGGGCGCCATTGTCTCCATCGTGTCAGCCGTTCCGGCGGGAGAAGTAATAGCTCGGGAGGACGTCTTGGGCATCGTCAGTCCGAGCGCGGCGATGATCGGCACGATAATCGGCGTGGTTCGATTCCCTGGCAGGCCGCCTACGGAATGCTTGTCGAGTACAATACCCGCGTTCCACGACAGCCGATCACCTGCATCGACCATGGCCCTGGTCAGGGCCAGGATCTCGCCGTGGTCGAGCGGGCGCGCAGCGCATGCCGTGATGAAGGACGAAAGGTGAATATCGGAATATTTTCCATCAACGACGTCGGTGATGATGGCGGTTAGCGCGCCTTCGTCCAACCCGTTTCCATATACTCGACTTCTGACGTGACTGAGAGAATCGAGCGGATCTGGATGGCTGATCGCGATAGTATCGCCGTCTTCTAGGTCGAGCCGATTCCAGGCCGATTCCGATAGGGCGGCATCCCCATGAGCAACAAGATCGTTGGTGATCTGGTGCAGGGTCGCAATGATGTGCCGTTCACCGGCTCGCAGCAGAAGTCGATTATGCGCGATGAAGCCCTCCGAACGGCAGATCGGGCAATCCTTGCGCATGAACACCACGGCTTCGTATTGGGTATCGACGCCAAGACGTCTTGCACGCAAATGATGCACGCCCGTGGGGGTCTGAACGCCGTGTCGAGCATCGCTCATGATAACTCCACCTGTTGGCCGTGATCTGGCACGATACACGCCCAACCCAATTCCTCCTCGATCCTGCTGCGCAACGCATCGGAGGCGCTCGGCTCGCCGTGAGTGATGAATGTGGTCCGCGGGGGAGTTTTGAAGCCCTTTAGCCACCGGAGGATTTCATCCGCGTCCGCATGTGCGGACAACATTTCCAGGTTCTTAACCTCCGCGCGCACCGGCACATATTCGCCATGAATTTTGACGGTGTCCGCACCACCCACCATCGCCGCTCCTCGTGTTCCACCGGCCTGATATCCCGCGAACAGGATCGTGTTCTTGGCGTCCGGAGCGTAACTTTTGAGATGGTGCAAGACGCGCCCTCCCGTCGCCATTCCACTTGCAGAGATGATGACCTTGGGCATTGGATTGATCATGAGCGCCTTCGACTCTTCGACACCCTGAACGTAATGCGCGACCGCGCAGGCATTTCGGCATTCTTGCTCAGTAAGTCTGTGATCGGCCCTATGCTTACAGAAGATTTTGCTCGCATCGACGGCCATTGGGCTGTCAAGGAAAATTGGAACGTCGGGAATGCGCCGAGAGGCTTTCAGACGATGCAAGTGGAACAAGAGGCTTTGTGCTCGTCCGACGGCGAATGCTGGAACGATCACGGTTCCACCGCGCTCAACGGTACGACCGATGATTTCAGCAAGGGCATCTTCAGGATCCCTCACGTCATGCCGGCGATTGCCGTAGGTCGATTCGACAACGAGATAATCCGCATGTTCAACCTTCACCGGATCGACCATGGTCGCGTCGTTGTAGCGGCCAAGATCGCCCGAAAATACGACTGTCTTCCCGTTCCAATCGAGCTGAACAGAGGCTGCACCCAAGATATGACCCGCGCGGCGAAGAAAGGCGCTCGCGCCGCCCGGGAGGTTCAGACGCTGCTCGAATTCGACAGGTTTGAGCTGTTTGAGAGATCGGAGCGCATCTTTCAACGTGTAGAGCGGTAGAGCGGGCTTGTGCTTGGAAAAGCCGTGGCGATTTGCGAATTCCGCATCCTTCTCCTGCAGGTAACCGGAATCCGGCAACAGGATTTCGCAAAAATCCACGGTCGGCTCGGAACAGAAGATAGACCCGGCAAAACCTTGCTTGATCAGCAACGGTAGGTAACCTGTGTGATCGAGATGGGCGTGCGTGAGCAGAACCGCGTTGATCCGATGTGGATCGATCGGGAAGCGATCCCAATTGCGTAGGCGTAGTGCCTTAAAGCCTTGGAACAGGCCGCAATCAATCAGCAATCGCTGTTCGGAATTTTCGAGGAGATATTTGGAGCCCGTGACGGTCCCGGCCCCGCCCAGAAAGGACAATTGCAGACTCAAGGCTAGTCTCCCTACGGTCGCGCTCGATGCTTGAGCCGTGAACAAATAGGCAAAGCCGACGAACTGGTCGGCGGGATCGCAAACAAACCGGGGCCGAGCAACCCTTTTCGCGTTCGTATTGATACTTAATGCATCTCTGCTCCCTGCTCACTTGATGTGCATCAAGCCACCGGGGTTCAGAGATAATGGAAGATAGAAAAGATCTTCGCCATCGGCGTCAATTTCGTAGGGCGCATGGCCTGCGCCGTGGACGCCTTACTCCTGAACAGGAGCTATCGATGCCGATACACGATCCCTCTCAAAGCGAAACGCCACAGGGCAGCTTTCTGACCTCGCGGGCAGGACTTGTTTTCATTGGGTTTGCCCTCATCGCTGGCGCGCTCTTGTTCACCGAGCACCGAGCGCATGTTCTCGGTGTGCTCATTTGGCTGCCGCTTCTGGCTTGTCCGCTTATGCATGTATTCATGCATCACGGGCATGGCGGCCACGGAGGCCATGGTCAACAGAACAATGAAAGGAGAGCGCCATGAACGAGTCATCGGCCTATGGCCTTTGGGGCCTCGTACTCGTCAATTCGGTCGTCTTTATCCTGTTCGCCTACAGCTTCTTCAAGCCTCAGACGACCCGTGATTGGCGATCATTCAGCGCGTTCAGCGCGTTTTTGGTCGCGTTGTTTGCGGAAATGTACGGATTTCCGCTTACCATCTATTTCCTCTCCGGATGGCTGCAAAGCAGTTATCCCAACGTCGACTGGTTTTCCCACGACGCCGGCCATCTCCTTGAGATGATGTTCGGCTGGAAAACAAATCCGCATGCCGGGCCGTTCCATATTCTCAGCTTCGTGTTCATCATCGCAGGATTTCTCTTGATTTCCGCAGCCTGGAAGACTCTCTACGATGCCCAGCAAAGCGGCGGCCTGGCAGCCACAGGGACTTACAGTTATGTGCGCCACCCGCAATACGTCGGCTTCATTCTCGTGATGTTCGGCTTTCTTCTGCAGTGGCCGACGCTTCTCACGCTCGTGATGTTTCCGGTACTCGTCGTCATGTACGTCATGCTGGCGCGTAGCGAGGAGCGCCAGGCGTTCGCATCCTTTGGCGACGATTACCGAAGATACATGGCCGATGTGCCGGGATTCGTTCCGCGCTTCTCGCGCCTATTCGGTGCTGCACAGAAGGCGTGATGAAGTTCGCCAAGGCGGGCATAACCCGCCAAGGTCCACCGCGGCTCCTCCGATGCCAGCGTTTCCTCTCGAAAAGGCCGAGGCGGCGATCTTCGATTCTGTTTGCGGGACCCTGACCCTCGTTCACGCGACGGTTCGCCGGAGCAATACCACGAGCTGCAGTCCGCGACGTCACAAAATTGTGTTCGCGTACCAGATGCAGCTGTGGCGGCTTGGGTTTCCGGGCCTGGTTTCTCTGGAACCAAAACAAGCTTGCCCCAGGGTAGTCGCAAACACCTTTAGCTACGTCCAGTTACGTCGTATTTTTCGGTTTGTCCGGGGCGCGATTCTTACAATCGGGTTGACAACCAAGCGTGCTGGTCAGCCGAAGTCCTTTTTTAATCCAAATCAAAGATCTCCGTTGAAGTTAAGCGTAAATTTCAACTCGCAAGAACGAATGTTTGTGCCGCTTGATCGGCTCTCAGGAGACACGACGATGCGATACCCTATGAAGCACGTCTTTGGTGCCGCGGCTATTTTGGCTGTGGCGGGCACGGGCAATCCGGTCGTAGCGGCTGAGCTGGACAGGGGATCCTCCATAACGCTCGCACAAGCTCAGCAACCGGCAGCGCCGAGTCCGGCACCGACCGCGGGAGCCCAAGAGCAACCGTCCAGCACATCCACAACGCCGGGCAACATGGAGCACGGCAAAGGGATGGGCCGGATGGGCAAGGAAATGGGAATGGGGAAAGACATGGGAAAGGGCATGGGTTCGACGTCTGGGACGCCGCAGTGCCCGGCTGGTCAGACTGCGTCTGGTACACCCCCAACTTGCAAATAGATTCCTGATAGCACCCGTACCGGCCAGCCGAAGCGAACTCCAGCCGCGGCGAACGGGCGAAGCTGTCGGACCGTAACATCCAGTGAACCGCCCCCTTCCATCCTCAAGGAAGAGTGGTCGGCTTTATAGGTGCAAGGCAGATCATCAAGGGACGAGAATTTCTCGGAGCTTGCTGCCGGCAATCCGCGCCACTACCGCCCCTCTCGCAACAGACCGGCGACCGGCGGCCCCGAGGAGTAATTGCCGACTTGGAGAATGGGTCCTTGTTCGCTCTTGCGCGGCTGCCTCGGGCGGGAAAGGTCGAGATCATGGTCAAATCATTCCACTTGGGCGCCTCCTGGGGCTTCGCCGGCCAGCATCGGGAGCCGGCTCGTTTCCGAAAGGTGGTCGCAAACCGCCGAGGGCTGGGTCGGTACGTGACCGCTTCGGTCTTTGGCGCGATTGTTTTGACGACAGACTCTGCGCTTGCAGGTCCTTGCGCAACCGCGATCGCGCAAATAGAAGCAGCACTGGATGACCTGACATTGAGCCGCAATGCAAGCGCGGCACATCAATCGTTGAGAGCCCAACTCCACCGTCAGCCTACCCCCAGCTCTATTGCGCGCGGCCAAGAGCAGGCTGTCGCCGACGAGCAGCGCGACCGCGCGGCGCTCGAACGCGCTCGTGCCGCCGATGCAAAAAATGACGAAACGGCATGCATGAAAGCCCTGCCCGAAAGGGAGCATCTACGCTATTTGTCCAAAGATCGACAGTAGGTCCCAAAAGTGTGGCTGCCATTTTCCGGATTTTGGTCGAGCATGCTTGCCTCTCCTGCGGGCTCCTCCGTCAGGCCATCCGTGTGTTGGTCTACATAGACATGCAGCGCGACGTGATTAGGGTCCAGACTCATTAGGGTCCAGACTCATTAGATCCACCATACGAGAGCGGCGACCAGGCAGACAGAGGCCAGATAGTTTCGTGCCAGTCGATCGTAGCGCGTTGCAATACGCCTGAAGTCCTTCAACCTGCTGAAGGCATTCTCGATGCGCGAGCGCAGCTTGTAGAGACGCTTGTCGAAGCTGAACGGCTGCTTCCTGTTGCTGCGATTGGGAATGACGGGCTTGGTTCCACGGTTACGCAGCTCGTCGCGCAATTCAGCGCTATCATAGGCCTTGTCGCCGAGCATGAGTTTCGATTGCTTCACCGCCTGCGGATGAGCCGCCCGGCGACCGGGCAGTCATGCGCCTCCCCTCCGGTCAACAAGATGGCGATCAGGCGCCCTTTAGCATCTGCGAGTGCGTGGATCTTCGTGTTGCGCCCTCCGCGCGAACGGCCAACAGCCTGCTTTTGCTTCCCCATTTTCTGCCCGCCGCCGAGCGGTGGGCTTTGACATGCGTCGAGTCGATCATCTGCATATCCGCCGATCGTCCGCTCCCGGCGAGTTCCCGGAACAGATTCTCCCAAACGCCGCGCCGCGCCCAGCGCACGAAGCGGTTATGGATCGTCGTAGATGGACCATACGCCTCCGGGCAATCGCACCACCGGCAGCCGCTCTTGAGAATATGCACGATCCCGCTGATCACCCCGCCAATCGTCCACGCGTTCGACGCCGCGCACATCCGTAGGCAAATGCGGCTCAATCCGTGCCCACGGCTCGTCGCTCAGCCAAAACAGATTCCGGCTCATGAATTCTTCCCCCAAATACGAATCATTATCGTATTGTCGGAGCGGAAAGATTAATGAGTTCTGACCCTAGAATTATAAAATCAACCTGTAGTAGCCTGAACAGTTCGCTCGGTACGCGATCCGTCGGGCTGCGGCTAGCGGAACGGCGCGCTGAGGCCGTAACCGGTCATCTGTCGGCACACAGTCGAAGCCCACACCGGCCTGCAATCACGCGATCAATCTCGGCCAAGCCAGGCGCTGAAGATCACCATGGCTTCAAGAGCGTTCCGCGCGCATCAAAAAGGCGCGGCATTGGGCGCCCTAATCGGTGTTGCAGCTTCCATCACCTCGATGACTGCCGTCAATTTCATCATCAACTCGGACCCTAAATGGGTTCTGCTCGGAGTAGCTCTGCTGTCGGCGTTTAGTTTGATGCTGTTCTGGATTGAGAGGAAAGCGCCAATGCACCTTTGAAAACCGATTTTGATGCCGCACAGGCCCTTGAGGGTTCTCATCGTGCTGGGCGGCCTCGCCTGGTTCGCATGGCCGCGGCCCATTCCGGT